>JAFOGM010000283.1 GCA_017386805.1 Bacillota bacterium | reverse complement strand
CTTATCTTACAGGTTCGATAATAACTCTTCTGTAAGGTTCTTCCCCTTCGCTGCGGGTGGTCACGCCATTTCTGTTCTGCAGAGTTGCGTGGATCACCTTACGTTCGTAAGGATTCATGGGCTCTAAGCGTACGCTGCGGCCAGTCTTACGAACCTTGTCAGCCAGGCGGTTTGCCAGCTGTTCTAAGGTGCGTTCTCTCTTTGCTCTGTAATTTTCAGCATCGATGACAACGCGAACATAGTTTTCGCTGCTCTTATTGGCAACTAAGCTGCACAGATACTGGATCGCATCCAGAGTCTGGCCTCTCTTACCAATGATAGTACCGCTGTCCTTACCGTTGATGTCGATATAGACATTTTCAGCATTGAAGGATGCAGTGATGTCCAGGGTCAGACCCATGTTGGTAGCAACTTCCTGTAAGAACAGGTATACCGGATGATCAGTGGTTTCCACCAGATCTGCCGGACGTTCTCTCAGAACCGGCTTTTCAGCAACTGCATATTCAGCCTTCGGTTCTCTGCGTTCCTTATGGTCTCTTCTGTTATCATTGCGGCGATCTCTGCGTTCCTTGTGTTCACGCTTTTCGCGGGGTTCACGGTGTTCGCGGGTTTCGCTTACTTCTTTTACTTCTGCGGTTTCTTTTTTCTGTTCTTTCTTCGCTTCTCTTCTGAAATCATACTTGGTTCTGGAAGGAGCGTTTTCGAATCTGCCGGGAATGATGTCTTTCTTAGGTTCTTCCACTTTGGGTTCTTCCTTGACTTCAACCATTTCCGGTTTCTTTTCTACTCTGACTTTAGCCAGTTTGGAACCGATTCCGAAAAATCCCTTGGAAGGTTCTTCAAGAACGGTTACAGTTACCTGATCTTCGGTCAGCTTTAAGTCAATCAGGGCTAATTTGACAGCAGCTTCGATGCTGTCTCCCCACTTTTCCGAATAATCCATTCTCAACCTCTTCACTACTTCTTTTTCTTGTCTTTTCCGCCGTTCTTCTTGTTAGCTCTGCTTTCTTCTGCCTGAGCCTTGATCTTGTCCTTGTAACCTCTCAGCATGAAGTTCTGAGCGATGGTCACTAAGGTACCTACAAACCAGTACAGAGAAAGACCAGCCGGGAAGGATCTACCCATCAGGAAGATCATTACAGGGAAAAAGTACTTCATGGAACTCATCATTCCAGCGGACGACTGATCCATGGTAGCGGTCTGAGTTGTAAAGGAGAAATACTGAGTTAAACCTGCAGCGATCGGAAGGATCCAGGTGTCAGGCTGGCTCAGGTCGGATACCCACAGGAAAGATTCATGGATCGCCATGATCATACTTTCACTGTTCATGTAAAGCATGGGGTTTCTCAGCATTGCGAATAAACCCATGATGATCGGCATCTGGATCAGCATCGGCAGACAACCGGACATCGGATTGTAGTTATATTCTGCATATACTTCGGAGATCTTCTGCTGCATCAGTTCCGGATTCTTCGCATAACGCTGCTGAATTTCCTGGATCTTGGGCTGCATACTGGACATCTCTGCGGATGTCTTGATCTGCTTGGTATACAGGGGGATCATACAAACACGTACAACGATAGTAAAGATAATCAGGGCGATACCATAATTATTTACCATATTGTAAATACCGGTCAGTAACAATCCCAGGGGCTTTGCAATAATTCCCACTACTAATTTTACCTCCGTTTACTTCAAAGGATCATAGTATTCATCGTGATTCCACGGATGACAACGCATGATCCTTTTTATTCCAAGATAACTTCCCTTAAAAGCTCCATATTTCTCCACGGCTTGGATGAAATAGGTGGAGCAGGTGGGATAAAACCGGCATTTCGCCGGAAACAGTGGTGAAATGAATATTTGATATCCTCTTACAAGAAGGATCAAGAGCTTTTTTAACATTTCTCCTTACCGTTTTTTAGGGGATTTCGGTAAAATCCCGCTTCTTTTTAGTGCGGCTTCAATCGATTTTTTCACATCCGCGCATTTCAGATCACAAATTGTGGTACGAGCAATGAAAATCATGTCATACCCCGCCGGAATCTGCTCTTCCAAACTCCGGTAGCTCTCTTTCATCAATCGTCTGGCTCTGTTACGAACCACACTTTTTCCCACTTTCTTGCTGGCCAAAAAAGCTTTCCGGCTGTAATCCAGACCGTTCTTTCTGTAAAACAGAACAACACATCTGTCTCCGATGGATTTTCCGCGCTTATAAATCGCAGAAAAATCTTTTTTGTTTCGCAATACATTGGGTTTCAGCATAAAAGTCAACCTCTTTTGCTTTGTTTCGAAAAATTACAAGGGTAAATTTTCCTGTCCTTAACATTTCTTTTTTAACTAAACAAAAAGACCACGTACGCGGTCTCTATGCTATAAAGGAAATCTTAAGCGGTCAGGGACTTTCTACCTCTTGCTCTTCTTCTCTTCAGTACGTTTCTGCCGTTCTTGGTAGCCATTCTCTTACGGAAACCGTGTTCCTTCTTTCTCTGCTTAACCTTGGGCTGGAATGTCATCTTCATCTGTGTACACCTCCTTCTTACATAGAGTTCCGGGACATCCTATCGATGTCCACACATAATCGCTTGTAAATTATACACTTACAAATCTGTTATGTCAAGCATTTTTCAATGGTTTCCGACAGTTTTACACTGCCATTTTCCACTTCAAAAATATATCCTTCGAACAAATTGTCCGCTAAGGTCTGACTGATCTCCGTCGTCGTAATAAAAATCTGGATTTCCTGGAGACGATTTAATAAAAACGTCTGTCTCTGAACGTCCAGTTCCGATAATACGTCATCCAGTAACAGGATGGCATCTTCCCCGGTTTCTTCTTTGATCAGATAGATTTCGGCTAATTTTAAAGACAAAGCAGCCGTTCTCTGCTGACCCTGAGATCCATAATGACGGATGTCGATCCCATTGACCTGGATCTTCAGGTCGTCTTTGTGGGGACCAGATTCGGTATTTCCCTTAAAAGTATCGCGGGAAAATCCTTTTTGTAATTTATTCAAAAATTCTTCTTTTTGAGAAGAAAATTCTTCTTTTACAGGAACATTGCTTTCATAGGAAATTTCCAGAACTTCCTTTCCGTCGGTGATCCGTTCGTGGATCCCTCTGGAAATTTCATTGAGCTTTTCAATAAATCGGGCACGATCCATGATGATGCGGGCGCCGTAATCGGCAAGTTCTTCATCATATACGCCCAACAGAGCCTGATCTGTAACCCCATCCTTCAGTAAAAAGTTTCTGTTTTGAAGAACTTTTTTGTAACGACCGAGATTTTTGTAATACACAGGACGAATCTGACACAGTTCACGGTCGATGAACTTCCGGCGTTTTTCCGGTTCTTCCTTGACGATCTTCAAATCTTCCGGAGAGAACACCACCGCATACACATGTTCCAGGAGATCGCTGGTTTTTGGAGCGCGGACACCATCGATTTTGATCAGCTTACCCTCTTTTTTGTAAGTGATTTCGATTTCTGTCTCCCGATCATCCTTGACAGATACCGTTTTTGCACGGCAAAAATCCTTACCGAACCCGATCATCTCACTGTCGCGGCTGGTTCGGAAAGATTTTCCCAGACTCATCACATAAATTCCTTCCAGAAGATTGGTCTTTCCCTGGGCGTTGTTTCCTGTGATCACATTCAGTTTTTTGTGAAATTCCAGGCTCATGGTCCCGTAATTTCGAAATTGCAATAAACTGATCTCTTTAATATACATAAAAACAAAGCAGCGCAGCGTCCGAAGACGCCGCGTATCTTATCATCATTAACTAATTGGAAATTCTTACAGGCAGAATCAGATATTCATACGCATCGCCATCCACCGGTTTTACCATGCATGGGCTGACGCTGGAGTTGAATTCCATGTGGACTTCATCATTGGAAATCACCTTCAGAACATCCAGCAGGTACTTGGAATTGAAACCGATTTCCAGTCCGTCACCTTCACGAGCGATATTGATTTCTTCCTTTACGTTTCCTTCTTCCGAACGGGAAGTCACAGTCATGGAAGTATCACCCACGGAAATACGGATCAGATTGTTCTTACCATCACGAGCCAGCAGGGATGCACGTTCGATGGATTCCAGCAATTCGCTTCTGGAAATCTTCACTCTTGTGGTGTAAGACTTAGGCAGTACATTTTTGAAGTCGATGAACTGGCCTTCCAGCATTCTTACCACGATCTTGGTATCGCCGGTCAGGAACATGGCCTTCTTCTGGTCCAGTACGATCTTCATATCTGCTTCGCTGTCGGAATCCATGATCACCTTATTGACTTCGTTCAGGATTCTTGCAGCGATGATGATCTTTCGACTTTCATCACTGCGAACGTGTTCGCGGGTGATTGCCATGCGGTAGCCGTCCAGGGCAACCATCTGGATCATTTCTGCGCTGATGTCGATCAGTACCCCTAAAATGATTCCCTTGGATTCATCTAAGCTGGCTGCAAATGCAGTCTTTCTTACCAGATCCTTAAACATCTCCTTTTCCAGCTGCAGAGAATTGGTCTCTTCTACGTCACCGGTGCTGGGGAATTCATCTGCAGACTGACCTACAATGGTAAATTCCGAAGACATGCAGCGGATCACGATCATATTGTTTTCTTTTTCTTCTACTTCCACCATACCGGAAGGCAGCTTACGGATAATATCGCTGAATAATTTTGCAGATACTACCAGGGAACCTTCTTCTGCAACCTGAACATCGATTTTTGTTTCAATGGACAGTTCCAGATCGGAAGCGGTCAGAGTCAGCTGGCCGTGGTCAGCTTCTAATAAGATGCCTTTCAGAATAGGAATGGTGGTTCTATTGGTAATTGCTTTGGATACTACGTTCAGAGCTTTGGCAAGTGTCTGCTGTGGGCAAGTGAATTTCATGGGGCTGCCTCCTTATTTTTAATTTTTTGCAGTAGCAGTAGTAGTAGGGCCTGTGAATATGTGGATAACTCTTGTGTATAAGTGATTTCAAGGCCCCATTGTTTTCAAAAACCTGTGGAAAACTTGTTTTTCCTGTGTAAAACCCATGTGGAAAACTTAAGCGTTCTGCATTTCTTCCTTCAGGGCTTCGATGGTCTGATGAAGCTCGGAAGTCGGATCGTTTTCCAGATCCTTGGCAATCTTTTCGCAGCCGTGAAGGACCGTTGTATGGTCGCGGCCGCCGAAGAGCTCGCCGATTTTCGGTAAGGACAGGCCGGTGATCTCTCTGCAGAGATACATGGCAATCTGTCGCGGATAGGCAATGTTTCTGGAGCGCTTGGAGGAATCGAAGTCCGCCAGTTTTACGTTGAAGTGCTTCGCAACGATGCGTTTGATGTCTTCCGGTGTCACATCTTTCTGTTTTGCAATGAACACATCCTGAAGAACCTGCTGAGCCATCTCTTTGGTGATTCTCTGATTGGTCAGGTTTGCGTAAGCCACGATGCGGTTCAGAGCACCTTCCAGTTCACGAATGTTGGAAGGAATGTTCTGTGCAATGGTGCTGATGGCTTCCAGCGCAGCATCGGACAGATAGATATCTTCCATTTCCGCCTTCTTTGTCAGAATCGCCACTCGGGTCTCGTAGTCCGGCTCTTCGATCTTGGCAACCATCCCCCAGGCAAAGCGGGAGATCAGTCGATCTTCCAGACCTTTCAGCTGGTGAGGCGGCTTATCGCTGGTAAAGATGATCTGCTTATTGGCCATGTGCAGGTCATTGAAGGTGTAGAACAGTTCTTCTTTCGTACTGTCCTTTCCTTCGATGAACTGGATATCGTCCAGCATGAACACATCGATGCTTCTGTATTTATTTTTAAATTCCATCTGACGGTTTTCACGGATGGCACGGATCAATTCGTTGGTGAACATTTCCGAAGAAACGTAAAGTACTTTCTTTTCCGGGAAGTTCTTACGAATGGAATGACCGATGGCGTGCATCAAATGGGTCTTCCCCAGACCGGCATCTCCGTATAAGAATAGAGGATTGTGAGCTGTGGAAGGATTATTAGCAACTGCCAAAGAAACCGCATGAGCGAATTCATTGTTCTTACCAACAACGAAGGTGCTGAAGATATATTTCGGGTTCAAATTCAGTTCATCCGTATAAGGTGTGTAGGTGGTTTGTTCCACCGGCGCATCCAGTTCTTCCTCCAGCATCACCACGATGCGGTAGGGTTCTCCCAAAACTTCTTCGATTCCCTTTTCCACCGTCTGGCGATAACGTTTTTCCAGAGAGGATTTTACCCAGTCGGTTTCTGCGGAAAGGAACAGTTTTTTATTTTCCAGGTCGATATTGATGGCTTTTACCGGAAGGACCCAGGCCTGATAGGCAGCGCTGATCATGGAACCTTCCAGGTGAGCCTGGATGGATGACCAGAGCTTTTCCAATTCTTTCTGTCTCATATATAGTTTCCTTCTTTCAGGGATGTAATACACGTACGGGGTGTCACATTTCGGCGACATTGACCCAGCGTAATTATCATAACAAAAAAAGTTATCCACAGGCAAGACCCAACTGAAAATAAGGAAAATCTGCGATGGCAGGACTTTTTCATGGAAACAAAGAATTTGTGCCAGAACGGGAAAAAACCTGTGGATAACCATAGATATTGTAGTTGAAAAAAGAAGAAAGCTCTGAGATAAAAAAATTTGAAAACGAAAAAATCGAAACAAAGGATAAAATGACGAAAATAATTTCGGAGAGAAAATGAATGTTGGTGGGATAATGAAAAAGTTTTATATATGTGCGTCTGAATTTAATGCGAAGAATGTCGAAAAATGTCGATTTAAGCTATATAAAAATAAAAAATAATAATTCAAACCAATTAAGGTAATTTTTCTTTGAAAACAGCCGGATTTGTGCTAAAATGGATTCTGTATTGGTATGTCCATTCGATGATAAAAAATCAATGATATAGATACATAATTTTAGTGAAAAACGGAGGAAACCATGGCATTAGAAGAAAAGAAAATCCAACAGGAATATAATGCCGATCAGATCCAGGTCTTAGAAGGATTGGACCCTGTTCGTAAGCGTCCCGGGATGTACATCGGCAGTACCGGTCCCCGAGGTCTTCACCATCTGGTCTATGAAATTGTCGATAACAGTATCGACGAAGCTCTGGCCGGCTATTGTAAGTCCATCAATGTTGTGATCCATAAAGACAACTCCATTTCCGTAGAAGACGACGGTCGAGGAATGCCCGTTGACATCCATCCCAAGATGAAGAAGCCTGCGGTGGAAGTTATTCATACCGTACTGCATGCCGGCGGTAAGTTCGGCGGCGGCGGATATAAGGTATCCGGCGGTCTTCACGGCGTAGGTGCGTCCGTTGTAAATGCGCTGTCCGAACACATGGAAGTGGAAATCAAGAGAAACGGAAACATTTACAAGCAGACCTATTCCAGAGGTAAGGTAACCAGCGATCTGACCATCATCGGTGAATGTGGAAAGAAGACCGGTTCCAGAACCACCTTCAAGGCGGACCCGGAAATCTTCGAAGAAACCGAATACAGCTACGATACCCTGGAACACCGTCTGAGAGAAATGGCCTTCCTGAACCGCGGCCTGAAGATCAGCCTGAAGGATGAACGTGAATCCAAGAAAAAGGCAGAAGTCTTCCATTATGAAGGCGGGATCAAGGAATTCGTAAAACATCAGAACAAGAACAAGGAAGCGATCCATCCCGATATCATCTATTTCGAAGCAAAGCGAGACACTTATGAAGTGGAAATCGCGATGCAGTATACCGACAGATATAACGAGATGCTGCTTTCCTATGCCAATAACATCAATACCACCGAAGGCGGTACCCACATGGTGGGCTTCAAGTCCGCTTTGACCAGAGTCTTCAACGATTATGCGAAAAAGACCAAGGCCATCAAGGAAAGCGATGAAGCTTTGGCAGGTGAAGACGTAAGAGAAGGTCTGACCGCCATCGTTTCTGTAAAGCTGACCGAGCCTCAGTTCGAAGGTCAGACCAAGACCAAGCTGGGCAACAGCGAAATGCGCGGCTTCGTGGAAACTGTCACCAATGAAAATCTGACTGCCTTCCTGGAAGAAAACCCGGCGCAGTCCAAGATCATCATCGACAAGTGTCTGAAAGCGGCGCGTGCCAGAGAGGCTGCCCGTAAGGCGAGAGAACTGACCAGACGTAAGAGCGCTCTGGAAGGCATCTCCCTGCCCGGTAAGCTGGCTGACTGCTCCGAAAAGGATCCGGCTCTGTCTGAAATTTTCTTAGTCGAAGGGGATTCCGCGGGCGGTTCCGCAAAACAGGGTCGTGACCGTACCCGTCAGGCAGTTCTTCCTCTGCGAGGTAAGATCCTGAACGTAGAAAAGGCTCGTCTGGACAGAATCCTGAATTCCGACGAAATCAAGAATATGATCACTGCGTTTGGCTGCGGTATCGGAAGCGATTTCAATCTGGAAAAGCTGCGTTACCACAAGATCATTATCATGACCGATGCCGACGTCGACGGCGCTCACATCCGTACGCTGCTGTTGACGTTCTTCTACAGATATATGACTCCGCTGATCGAGAACGGCCACGTATATGCTGCGCAGCCCCCTCTCTATCAGGTAAAGAAGGGTAAGGAAGTTTACTACACTTACTCTGAAAAGGAACAGGAAAAGCTGATGGCTTCTCTGGGCGATAAGGGTCCCAAGCCGGCCATCCAGAGATACAAGGGTCTCGGTGAAATGGACTTCCACCAGCTGTGGGAAACCACCATGGACTTCCACAATCGTACCCTGATCCAGATCACCATCGATGACGCAACTGCTGCGGACGAAATCTTCACCACCCTGATGGGTGACAAGGTTCCGCCCAGAAAGAAGTTCATCGAAGACAACGCCCAGTACGCAACACTGGATATTTAATGCAGGAGGAACGATCACATGACTACTATCTTAGAGGATCGCAGTAAGCTGATCCAACACGAGATCTATGACGAAATGAAGAACTCCTACATTGACTACGCCATGAGCGTTATCGTAGGACGAGCTCTTCCCGACGTCAGAGACGGTCTGAAGCCGGTACACAGAAGAATTTTATATGGTATGGATGGTCTGGGTGTGACCCCGGACAAGCCTCACAAGAAATCCGCCCGTATCGTCGGTGAAGTAATGGGTAAATATCACCCCCACGGTGACTCTTCCATCTACGATGCCATGGTACGTATGGCTCAGGATTTCTCCATCCGATACATGCTGGTCGATGGCCACGGGAACTTCGGTTCTGTGGACGGCGACGGCGCTGCGGCAATGCGTTACACCGAAGCGAGAATGACTCCCTTCGCCCTGGAAATGCTCCGCGACATCGATAAAGAAACCGTCGATTTCATGCCGAACTTCGACGGCGAAGAACAGGAACCGAAGGTTCTGCCTGCCAGATTCCCGCAGCTTTTGGTCAACGGCGCCAACGGGATCGCGGTCGGTATGGCAACCTCCATTCCGCCCCACAACTTAGGTGAAGTCATCGACGCCACCGTAAAGATGATCGACGATGACAACTGCACCGTGGAAGACCTGATCAAGATCGTCAAGGGTCCTGACTTCCCCACCGGCGCCATCATCATGGGTAAGAATGCTGCCAAGGAAGCTTACAGAACCGGTCAGGGTAAGGT
>JAFOGM010000282.1 GCA_017386805.1 Bacillota bacterium | reverse complement strand
GTGCAGTGTACACGAGCAACCTTAGGTTCGCTGTCGCCAGCGTCTACGCCCAGAACAGCAGCGATACCAGCAGCAGCAGCAGCGCCACCAGGAGCACACATGTTGGGAGCAATGGTGGGATCTGCAGCCAGAGCAGCAGCATAGTCATCACAACCAGCGAAGCCGCAGCCGCCGCAGTTTGCGCCGGGCAGGCATTCTCTGATCTTTACCGCAGTTTCATCTACGGGAACAGCCATGAACTTAGCAGCTAAGGTCAGACCAACACCGCAGACAATACCGATAACGGATACTAAAATTACAGGAGTTACAATACCCATAGTCGCACCTCCTTACGCACCAAAGATGCCGTCAATTACGCCGGAGAAGCCCATGAAGGCCAGAGCCAGAACAGAGGCAGCGATCAGCGTAATGGGAACACCCTTGAAGGATTCCGGAATGTTGTTATGTTCAATTCTCTGACGAACGCCGGAGAAGATTACCATAGCCAGCAGGAATCCGAGACCAGTACCGATAGAGTTCATCATTGCAGTCAGGAAACCATAACCTGCGCTGATGTTGTTGATGCAGACACCCAGAACCGCACAGTTGGTGGTGATCAGGGGCAGGAATACACCCAGAGACTTATGCAGAGAAGGCATGTACTTCTTCAGAGCGATTTCTACCAGCTGTACCAGAGCAGCGATTACCAGGATGAATACGATGGTCTGTAAATAGCCCAGACCGTTGGGATCCAGCAGGAATGTCTGGATCGGCCAGGTAGCTGCAGTAGCCAGAGCCATAACGAAGGTTACAGCCAGAGACATACCTACAGCGGAGTCCATCTTCTTGGATACACCCAGGAACGGACAGATACCCAGGAACTGTACCAGAACGCAGTTGTTAACCAGAACAGCCGCGAGAATTACTTTCAGCATTTCAGCCATTAGTTACAGCCTCCTTCCTTATTCTGACAAGCAGAAGCGGTGGGGCAACCTTCGCAGTCGAAGCTCTTTCTCTTTACGCCACCCTTGGTGATCTTGTTCATAACAGCGATCATCAGACCGTATACGAAGAAACCACCGGGAGCCAGGATCAGCAGACCAAAGGGAGTGATCATGTTAGCGGTCAGAGTGATGCCCATCCAGGTACCGCTGCCGATGATTTCACGGATGGTACCTACTAAGGTCAGAGCCAGAGTACAACCCAGACCCATACCGATACCGTCCATAGCAGAGTCTACAACGGAGTTCTTGTTAGCGAACATTTCGGCACGGCCCAGAATGATGCAGTTTACTACGATCAGCGGAATGAATACGCCCAGAGACTTATTCAGATCCGGTAAGAACGCCTGCAGCAGGAACTGTACGATGGTTACGAAAGTAGCGATTACTACGATATAGCACGGGATACGTACGGTATCGGGAATGATCTTCTTCAGTGCAGAAATAAAGATGTTGGAGCACATCAGTACCAGGGTTACGCACAGACCCATACCCAGACCATTGAATGCCTGAGTGGTAACAGCGATGGTCGGACAGGTACCCAGAACCAGGATGAAGGTCGGGTTTTCCTTAATGATACCGTTCAGTAAGATGCTTAACTTACTCTTCTTTTCCATTAGAAAGCACCTCCTAATTCAGCAAACTGCGCAACAGCAGCATCAACTGCGTTGAACACAGCAGTAGAGGTATAGGTTGCGCCGGAAACGCCATCGATTCTGGTTTCATCGCCAGTAGCAGCTTCACCGAAGCCAACGGTGGTAGCACCTGCGAACTGGCCGGTGTAAGCGGGCAGAGTAGCCTTGGAACCCAGACCCGGAGTTTCCTGAGAAGCATCGGTAACCTTAACGCCGGTGATCTTGCCTTCAGCATCGAAACCGGTCATAACGGTTACCGCACCACCGAAGCCCTTGGATGCGGAAGTAACAACCACACCAGCGCCGTTGGTAGCCTTGTAGACTTCAGTTACACCGTCAACCAGTGCAACATCCATCTGTTCGAAATTATCAGCAGCAGCCAGTACTTCCATACGAGCTTCTGCAGCCATTCTTGCATTGATCTCATCGATCATGGGCTTAGTGAACTGGTAAGTACCAGCCAGAGCAGCAGCAGCGACCAGACAGATAACGAGCAGAACGATAGTAGGTTTCATCATATCCTTATTCATTATTTGTCACCGCCTTTCTTTTCCTTGGGAACGCCGTTCAGCGCAGGAATTGTCAGGTTGTCGATGTGCGGGGTCAGAATGTTCATGATCAGGATCGCGAAGGATACGCCTTCCGGATAGGAAGCATACAGACGGATGATCATGGTCAGCAGACCACAGCCAACACCGAAGATCACCTTACCCTTGGTGGTGATCGGAGAAGTTACATAGTCGGTAGCCATGAAGATCGCACCCAGCATTACACCACCTGCACATACGTGGAAGATGGGGTCATTACCGGTCAGCAGAGCCATAACAGCTACAGTACCGATGAAGCATGCGGGGATGGTGGGTTCGATTACCTTCTTGAACAGCAGGTAAGCACCACCGATCAGCAGAGCCAGAGCAGAAGTTTCACCCATGGAACCGCCGATGGTACCGAAGAACATTGCACCGTTGGAGGGAACTTCCAGACCCTTAGCGAACAGAGCCAGGGGGGTAGCGCCGGTGATCGCATCAGCAGTCTGCTGAGCAACGGGCAGCGGGAAGTTGGTCATAGCGGTAGCAAAACCGATGAACAGAGCAACACGAGCGGTGATTGCGGGGTTAGCAAAGTTCTGACCCATACCACCGAACAGCTGCTTAACGATAACGATAGCAATGAAGGAACCTACGCAAGCCATCCAGAAAGGCAGGTTAGCGGGCAGGTTCAGAGATAAGATCACGCCGGTTACAGCAGCGGACAGGTCACCGATGGTAACGTCACGCTTTAAGATCTTTTCAACTGCATATTCGAAGAATACGCAGGAAGCCGCACATACAGCAGTCAGCAGCAGTGCTCTCATGCCGAATACGAAAGTAGCCATAGCAACTGCAGGTACCAGTGCGATGATTACATCCAGCATGATGCGGGAAGTATTGACCGGAGACACTACGTGAGGTGCGGAAGAAACAATTAAATTACGCTTGTTCATTATTTCTTTCCTCCTTGCGAGTTAACAAAGCCCTTAACTAAGTTACCATTGATGAAGCTCAGCTGCTTTCTTGCGGGGCATACATAGGTACAGCAACCGCAGCTCATGCAGGTCATTGCATGGTACTTATTCAGTGCTTCCAGGTCCTTATTTACATAAGCCTTGTAGATCTGAGCCGGCACCAGGTTCATGGGGCATGCCTTTACGCAGCGACCACAGTTGATGCAAGCGGTTTCAGGGTTGATCTGAGCGAAAGCTTCGTCGAATACCAGAATTGCACTGGTACCCTTAACAACGCATACGTCGTCATTGGGGATTGCACGACCCATCATCGGACCACCCAGGATGATCTTCTTGGGTTCGCCCTTGTAGCCGCCGCAGAAACCGATCACTTCGGTCAGCGGAGTACCGATGGGAGCTTCCACGTTCTGAGGATTGGTAACAGCATTACCGTCAACGGTGATGCTCTTGGTAACCAGAGGCATACCAGTCTTCAGGAACTGTTCGATCTTCATGATGGTGGAAACGTTGGAGATGATCACACCAACGTCAGCGGGCAGCTTACCTGCGATCAGGTGCTTACCGGTGGTTTCGTAGCACAGAACACGTTCTGCACCCTGCGGATACTGCTGCTGCAGTTCTGCAACTTCCAGTTCCGGGTGACCACCAAACAGTTCCTTGAACATAGCGATCGCATCCGGCTTGTTGGTTTCGATACCAATGATACCCTTCTTCAGGTTCAGGAAGTGGATAGTATGTAACATACCGTCCATGATGTCCTGAGCATTTACAACCATGTTCTGGTGGTCAACAGTGATGTACGGTTCGCATTCTGCACCGTTTACGATCAGGGTGTCAACTTCTTCAGGATTTCTGGGGTTGAACTTGATGTGGGTGGGGAAACCTGCACCGCCCAGGCCAACAGCACCAGAAGCTCTAACAGCCTTCAGGAATTCTTCCTTGTTGGTTACTACGGGAGGAACTACGGTTTCAGCGGGTTCCTGCTTACCATCAGCAGTAATTACGATTACAGTGTCTACACGACCCTGTGCGGTCATCTTCTGTTCGATGGCCGTTACTTCGCCCGATACACTCGCGTGGATCGGAGCACACACCGGAGCAGCATTGTCCCCGATGACCTGACCAACCTTAACGTGATCGCCTACGGCAACTGTCGGCTGGCAGGGGGCACCAATGTGCTGACTCATCGGAATGTACACCTTTTCCGGCAGAGCAATCGGAGTGATCGCGCAGCCTGCGGTGTTCTTGCAATGGTCGACATGGATACCCTTCAGATGTTTTTGAACAGAACTCATAAACTCTTCTCTCCTTATCTATCCTTGTCAAAAATAGTAGCTGAAAAGGTGCATAGATTTTTGCGCACATCAAAAAAAACGCATAAAAACCTACGCTAAACTAGAATACACCTTTTTGTCGGAATTGTAAAGAGTTTTTAGGAAATCATCACATTCAAACTATTGCATTTACCCCATCAAAAATGATACAATACACCCTAAGATGTTGACTTAACAACATTTGAAAATTTCGTACAAATCAGAAATATACTGGGATACCTGTTATTATTTCTGCAATCTTAAATAATTTGGAAATTCCTCGTTTGTTTAAAATGAAAGGAACGCGAAAACGCATGAACAAAAAATTAGAAAAATACAAACAGAATCTTTACGAATTCAGAGAAGTCCGCGATTTGAAGCAGATGCTCTACTCCACCGCGCAGCTCTTCGGTGAAAAGACCGGCTATCTGGTGAAGGAACGCATCGGCGGCCCCTACCTCCCCATCACCTTCAGTCAGTTCCGTGACGATGTGGACGGTCTGGGTACCGCTCTGCTGGAGCTGGGCTTAAAGGGAAAGAAAGTCGCCGTCATCGGTGACAACCGCTACGACTGGCTGGTTGCCCATATGGCAGCTGTCTGCGGCGTAGGCGTATCCGTTCCTCTGGACAAGGAACTGCCGGCCGGCGAGATTGCCAACTTACTGAATCGCTCCGGCGCCAGCGCCCTGATCTACTCCGCCAAGGTGGAAAAGAAGGTCATGCAGGCTCTGGAACAGGTGGAAAGCCTGGAATTCCTGATTTCCATGGACGCACAGGAAGACACCGAAACCGTGAAATCCATGCCTCAGCTGGTTGCCCGCGGCCGTCACCTGATCTCTCACGGCGACGACAGTTATGTGAACGCTGTCATCGATCCCAACGTCATGGCGATCCTGCTGTTCACCTCCGGTACCACCGGTCTGGCCAAGGGCGTTATGCTCTCCCATAAAAACATTGTTTCCAATGTATATAACATGTCCAAGTACGTGAACGTAAGTGCTCCGGATGAAGTGGCCCTGTCCGTTCTCCCCATGCACCACACCTACGAACAGACCTGTCTGCAGATGACTTGTCTCTATCAGGGCTGTACCGTTGCGTACTGCGAAGGTCTGAAATACATCACCAAGAACATGGCGGAAGCCAAGGCAACCGTCACCATCGCCGTTCCCCTGATCTACGAATCCATGCATAAGAAGGTTTGGAAGAAGGCGGAACAGGGCGGTAAGGCCGACAAGATGCGAAAGGGTATCAGCATCTCCAAGAAGCTGTCCATCCTTCCCCCTAAGGCAACCAAGAGCCTGTTCAAAGATGTTCACGCAGCCTTAGGCGGAACCATGCGCACTCTGATTGCCGGCGGCGCAGCTATCGACCCCAACGTTGTGGAAGACTTTAAGGCTATGGGCTTCAATATCTTCCAGGGCTACGGCATGACCGAATGTGCACCCATCATCTCTGTAAACATGGACCGCTACTCCAAGCCGGCTTCCGTTGGTCTCCCCACTCCGGGAACCCGCGTCAAGCTCATCGACATGGACGAAAACGGCGTGGGCGAAATCATCTGTAAGAGTGATTCCGTGATGCTGGGTTACTACGAAAACGAAGAAGAAACCGCCAAGGTTCTGAGAGACGGCTGGCTCCACACCGGAGACTACGGCCGCTTCGATGAAGATGGCTTCCTCTACATCTGCGGTCGTAAGAAGAATGTTATCGTCACCAAGAACGGTAAGAACATCTTCCCGGAAGAAGTGGAATTCTACCTGGCAAAGAGCGACTTCATCGCCGAAGTCGTAGTTCGCGGAAAAGATGACGAAAAGTCCGGCGAAACCATCGTCTGGGCAGAAATCTTCCCCGACTTCGCCAACATCAAGGAACAGAAGGGTGACCTCACCGAAGAGGAACTGAAGTCCCTGATCAAGCACGAAATCGACACCGCCAACGACCAGATGTCCACTTACAAGCGCGTAAAGCGTTTCAAGCTCCGCGACACCGAGTTCGATAAGACCACTACCAAGAAAATCAAGAGATAAGGACGAAACCATGAAACGTTAAAAGTAGCTATGCTGGGCTTTGGTAACGCTGGCCAGGCCTTTGCCGAAATTCTGTTGGATAAGCAT
>JAFOGM010000281.1 GCA_017386805.1 Bacillota bacterium | reverse complement strand
CGTCATTTGTTGAGACTTAGTGGGAATAACACCGGGGAGCTGGAGCGCGAAAGAGGGGAGCCAATGTGACGATAGTTGCAGAGGATCGGATTTCAGTAGCGTGGCCCGGATGGCGACCGTTATGCGCGAAAGAGAGGACACGATACCCGAAGTGGGTCGTGATCAATGTGGGTGGTACCGCGGAATTTACAATTTCGTCCCTGAGAGTATTTATGTGCTCTCAGGGATTTTTATTTTCTGTTGAGCATCATCTTCACTCATAACGCAGCGCGTAATCCTTGGCAATGTCGAGAGCGATTCCGCAGGAGCGGAAAGAATGTGGAGAACGAGGCGAGGAAAACATCGGACATGGAGCGCATCTGTTTGAGCGAACGAAGTGAGCGAGTTATGCGCGACACCGATGTTGACGAGACGAGTTCCCAGATTCTCCGCGACGAGGACTAAGCGCGAGACATGAACAAGGATTGCGCACTGGATTGTATGTGAAGGTGTTGATCAACAAATATTAGTATGTAATAGCTGAATCATTTAACAAATAAATGGAGGAGACCAATGAGAATCACAGACGAACTGGTTGACTATTTAGGTCAGCTGTCCAGACTGGAGATTTCCGAAGAGGAAAAGGCTGGACTGAAGAGCGATTTGACTGACATTCTGAACTACATGGACAAGCTGGCTGAGCTGGACACTGTAGGTAAGCCGGAAATGTCCCATCCGTTCATGAACACCAACTGCTTCAGAGAAGACGTGGTGACCAATCAGGATGATCGCAGTGCGGTGCTGTCCAATGCACCTGCCAAGAAGGGCGATTACTTCAAAGTACACAAGACCGTTGGAGAGGAGGTATAAGTCGTGAGTGAACGTATTTTAAATATGACAGCTCTGGAACTGGGTCAGGCGATCCAGGCGAAGGAAGTTGGCGTTAAGGAAGCAACTCAGGCTTATCTGACCGCCATCGAAGAAACCGATAAAGAAATCAATTCCTATATCACCGTAACTGGGGAAGAAGCACTGAAGACTGCAGAAGAAGTGCAGGCGAAGATCGATGCCGGCGAACTGACCGGTCCTCTGGCTGGCGTACCTGTTGCCATCAAGGACAACATGTGCACCACCGGAACTCTGACCTCCGCTGCATCCAAGATCCTGTGCAACTTCATTCCTCCCTACGATGCAACCGCAGTTGCTAAGGCGAAGGAAGCTGGCGCTGTGATTCTGGGTAAGGTAAACATGGACGAATTCGCTATGGGCGGTTCCACCGAAACTTCCTACTACGGAATCACCAAGAATCCCTGGGATCTGACCCGCGTACCGGGCGGTTCCTCCGGCGGTTCCGCGGCAGCGGTTGCCGCAAAGCTGGCGCCCTATGCGCTGGGCAGTGACACCGGCGGTTCCATCCGCCAGCCGTGTGCGTTCAATAACCTGACCGGGATCAAGCCCACCTACGGTGCAGTTTCCCGTTACGGTCTGTTAGCATACGCATCCTCTCTGGACCAGATCGGTCCCATCGGCCAGAACATCGAAGACTGTGCAGCAGCTCTGACCATGATCTCCGGTAAGGACACCAAGGACTCCACTTCCATCATCGAAAAGCCCTTCGATTTCAGCCAGGCTCTGGTAAGCGGAATCAAGGGTAAGAAGATCGGTGTTCCCAAGAACTACTACGGCGAAGGTCTGGCAACTGACGTTAAGGAAAGAATCTTCGAAGCGGCTAAGATGTTCGAAGCTCTGGGTGCAGAAGTAGAAGAATTCGAAATGCCCAACGTGGACTATGCAGTTCCTGCATACTACATCGTTGCTTGTGCAGAAGCCAGCTCCAACCTGTCTCGTTTCGACGGTATCAAGTACGGTTACAGATCCGGTGAAGCACAGAACCTGATGGACATCTACTTCAAGTCCAGAAGTGAAGGTTTCGGCGCAGAAGTAAAGCGCAGAATCATGCTGGG
>JAFOGM010000006.1 GCA_017386805.1 Bacillota bacterium | reverse complement strand
GTTCTGAATCAGTTTGGACTGACCAGAGAAGAGGCCATTTATGTGGGCGATTCCGATGTGGATGTGATCACTGCTCATAACGCTGGGTTGTTCTGTGTTGGCGTCACCTGGGGATTCCGTGGAAGGGAAGAACTGAATCGGGCTGGTGCGGATGCAATCATTGATTCGCCGGACGAAATCTGGGAATATATCTAATGTAAAGGTGGCTGTATGATAAAAGAAGATCAGATCCTGCTGAATCATATCGAAGATAAGGTACAGCAGTGCGATCAGAATTATATGATCACCGTCACAGGATTTCTGGACATGCGTCAACAATCCATCGTTCGTCGCTGGTGCATCGCCAATCACGTGCATCGGTTTGCGCTCTACGGTGGATACGATGATGCGGAACGGAAAATCTGTATGTTCTTTCCGGATTATGTGGACTGGGAGGGGCAGGCACCCTGGAAAGCCTGGTTTGCACTGAATCCGGAGGATGATCCGCTGCAGGTCCTTCGGGTCACTCACAGCGGAAAGAAAGAACTTTCCCATCGGGATTATCTCGGTTCGATCCTGAATTTAGGAATCAAGCGGGATCCCATCGGCGACATGATCGTAAAACCCGATGGCTGTGATATCGTTGTGGAACGGACCATGGCAGAGTTTCTGCTTCACAATTACATCCAGGTGGGGCGGACTTCGATCCAAAGAGAACTGGTTTCCGTCAGCGACATCGATGTGAGCCAGATCCGATTTGAGGAAAGCAGCGATACGGTGGCAAGCTTGCGGCTGGACAATCTGGTTGCCGCGGGATTCAACACCGCCCGCTCTAAGGCAACCGACGCCATCGGCGCCGGGCTGGTCTTTGTGGATGGTCTGGAAATACTGAAGCCGGATTACAATGTGGCGGAGGGTTCCAAGCTGGTTTGGCGAGGAAAAGGAAAAATTATACTTCAGGAAGTTGGTCAAACGACGAGAAAGGGACGTATTTTCGTCCAGTTCCGCCGTTATATATAAGGAGGAAGCAAAATGCAAATCGAATCCAAGCGTCTGATTATCCGTAAATCTATGATCGAAGATTGTGCCCTGTTTGCACAGTGGGAAGCTATGCCGGAAGTAAACCGTTGGTTTACTATGGATACCGACCCGAATTTCAACAAGGTGCTTCAGGAATTTGTTCTGCGCAACATTGAAAAGGATATGCTGCAGTTCACCATCGTCCTGAAGGAAACCGAAGAACCCATCGGTCGTATCTGGATCTCTCAGATCAACGACTTCTATGATTCTCTGGATATTTCCAGAATCTATATCGCTGATCCTGCACTGCGTGGTCAGGGTTACGGTGAAGAAGCGCTGAGAACCATTCTGGAATATTGCTTCATCCGCTTACACAGAGAACGTGTTACCTTAGACCACATTCCTGACAATGAAGCGGCTGCAGGTCTGTACACCAAGCTGGGATTCCAGTACGAAGGGATCGCCCGCCATGCAGGTAAGAAGGACGGCCGTTATGTGGATCTGAAGCTGATGTCCATGCTGCGTTCCGAATATGCGAAGATGACCAGAGAAGGTTAAGAAATTCGTAAGAAATCAGTCTATAAGATAGTAAGATTTATCAGGTATTCTCTTAAATGTAAAGGGAATACCTGTTTTCAATAGGGGAAAAAGGAGTTAGAACAATGAACATTTTAGTCTGTGATGATGACAAGGACATCGTTGGAGCCATTGAAATTTATTTGAGAAACGAGGGGTATCACGTATATAAGGCTTACGATGGACTGGAAGCTTTGAATGTCGTGGACAAGGAAGAAATCCATCTGATTTTGATGGATATCATGATGCCGAAGCTGGATGGAATGCGAACAACCATGCGGATCCGCGAAGAAAAGAACATCCCCATCATTATGCTGTCGGCAAAATCCGAGGACTACGACAAAATCACAGGACTGAATGCAGGGGCGGATGACTACATTACAAAACCCTTCAATCCGCTGGAACTGATTGCCCGGGTAAAGTCCCAGCTGCGCCGTTATACCAGTCTGGGAAGTATGGAAAAACGGTCCGGCGTGTATCGTTCCGGTGGATTGGTAGTAGATGATGAACAAAAGACCGTCACTCTGGATGGGGAACAGGTACCCGTTACACCAATCGAATACGGTATTTTAAAGCTGTTGACGGAACATGCCGGAAAGGTCTTTTCCATGGAACAGATCTACGAGGCAGTCTGGAAAGAACAGGCCTACAATCCTGAAAATACGGTGGCAGTGCACGTGCGGAGAATTCGGGAAAAGATCGAGATCAACCCGAAGGATCCCAGATATTTAAAGGTGGTGTGGGGCATTGGCTACAAAATTGAAAAACACAAATAAGAGATTACTTCAGATTCTGTTGGTACCCTTATGTGCGGCTTTGTTCGTGGGAACGCTGCATTTTGGGATCAAGGCTTTCCTTACAGTTGGTACAAGCAACTTTACGGAACGTATTCTCACTGGAAAGACGTATACGGAAAGTGGTGAGATGCTGACGGAAATGCGAAATGATTTTCAGACGGTCATGGGTCGAAGCTATAGCAGATTTACCTACAATCCAGACGATTATTTGAGTGAGGCTAAGAAAGAAGAGGATGTAAGTACGCAGACGCAGCTGCGTGAGGCTGTCTGGAAACAGATGAGCCGGGATCTGTCTGAAATCGATCATTATTCCTGGCTGGAAGGACGAATCTTCCATGTGAAGTTGAAAGATCAGATTTTTAAATCAGAGGATTATGATCAGCTGAAATCCCAAGCGGGGGCATCGTTGACCATTACGGGAAAAGGAAGCTCTACGGGCGGAGAACTGGTGAAAAATGTAGATGATGGCTTATATCAATATATGGAACAGGCACTTCAAAATACCTGGGCCAATTATCGCCACATGGATTCTCAACTGGAAGGAGAATTGACTCCGTTGACCGGAGAGGATTTCGAAATCTACATTGGTTATACCAAGGAGTATTTGAAGGAACGAACCGCAGAGTATGGTATGGTAAGCCAAACTTTCCAAAGTCATCTTTATCGCGGGTTGTTCTGTGCAGCAGCTACTATCGCATCGTTTGTAATCCTCTGTATCTTCACCGGGCGAAAGGATGAAGAGGGTAAAATTGTGATTGGCGGTTTGGACCGCTGGCCGACGGAATTGTTCTGTGTTGCGATACCAGCGCT
>JAFOGM010000280.1 GCA_017386805.1 Bacillota bacterium | reverse complement strand
TGCCACGGGGCCAAGGCAAACATGTACGGTGCGCTGCTGAAACTGTACCGCGACGTCCCGGTGATCACCACGGTCCACTCCGATCCCAAGCTGGACTATATGGGCCAGCCTCATAAACAGTACACCTACGGTCTCATCAACGAACTGGCACTGAAGCGCATGGATTTCTATATGGCAGTAGCAGACCGCATGGAATTGACCCTGATCGAACGAGGAAAGGATCCCCAGAGCATCTTTACGATCTATAACGGGATCGATTTCTCCACAGCCAGTCCCGATCCCCGGCCCAGTAAGCCGGAAGGAGATCTGGTGGTGGGGATCGCTGCCCGTCTGAATCCGGTCAAGGACATCGCTACTCTGGTGAAGGCCTTTGCCAAAGCTTACGGGAGAAACCCGCGGTTGTTCTTATCCATTGCCGGTACCGGTGAAGATGAAGCGATGCTGCGTCAGCTGGCGAAAGACCTGGGCGTGGAACACCGCGTTCGCTTCGAGGGCTGGGTCTCCAATATGCAGGAATACTTTGCCGGTGTGGATATCAACGTCCTGTCTTCCGTCTCGGAAACCTTCCCTTATTCTTTACTGGAAGGGGCGTACCACCATTGTCCGGCAATCGCCAGCCGCGTAGGCGGGATTCCCACTCTGATCAAGCATGGGGAAACGGGCTTCCTGTTTGAAAAGGGCGATGTGGACAGTTTTGCGGAATACATATACCAGTTGTCCGTGGATGAGGATCTGCGGAGAACCTTAGCGGAAAATCTCTTCGAAAAAGCGAAGAACGAATTTTCCTTAGACCGAATGAAAGAAGTGCAGGAAGAAGCTTATCGCACCATCCTGCGAAGAAAACAGCATCAGGGCCAGCGCCGCGGCGCCGTTCTCTGCGGTGCATACGGCCGTGGAAACGCCGGAGACGAAGCTATCCTGAAGGGGATTTTGAACCAGCTGTCGGAGATCGATCCCGATATGCCCTACTGGGTCATGTCCCGAAATCCGAAAGAAACTCGATTGACTCACAAGGTCAACTCCCTGTATCTGTTCAATGTGTTCCAGTTCTGGAGAAAGCTGCGCAAGTCTCAGCTCTTCGTCAACGGCGGCGGAAGCTTGATGCAGGACGTGACCTCCTCCCGCTCTCTGATGTTCTACCTGTTCACCCTGAAAGCAGCCAAGCTTTCCGGTTGTAAGATCATCATGTATGGATGCGGGATCGGTCCCATTACGAAGGAAGCCAACAAGAAGATCGCGGCTCGCGTACTGAACAACACACCGGACGCCATCACCCTGCGAGACAGCTCATCCAAGGCGCTTCTGGACAGCATGGGCGTGGACAAGCCGGAGATTTCTCTGTCGGCAGACCCCACCGTCAACCTGGGTCGTGCAAGCGAAGCCAAAGTTCGCGGTGTGTTCCTGGCGGAAAATATTCCTGCCGAGGAAAAGAAGATCGGTTTCTGTCTGAGAAACTGGAAGACGCCTTTGAACGAAGAGGCAGTCATCGCTGCTGCGGAATACGCGTACAACAAGTACGGTTTGACACCGGTCTTTGTACCCATTGAAACGCCCCGTGATGCGGAACTGGGTCAGAAGATCTGCGATCGTTTGAACGTTCCGGGCTACGCTTGTCAGAACCGCTATACGGTGGAAGAACTGATCGGTATGTTAGGCTCCATGGAACTGGTGGTAGGGATGCGACTCCACTCCCTGATCTTTGCTACTGCAGGCGGTACGCCGGTGGTAGGGATCTCTTACGACGTGAAGGTGGACAGCTTTATCAAGGACATCGGTTCGAAGTATTGTATCGCCATGGATGAACTGACTGCCGATGGTCTGATCCGTTATATCGATGCCGTTATGGCTCAGCCGGAACGCAGGGCAGAAGAAGCCCAGAAGCGTCTCCAGGCCATGGAACATATCAACAGAGATGCCGCGAAGCGGTTGCTTCAGGCAGAAGGAGGAAAGTAAGGATGCGACAGGTCGTTTGTATCTCCACAACCAATTATTATCCGATCCCCACGCGTAAACAGAACGTTATGAATCGTCTGTCCGATGCGGAGATCATCTATATCGATCCTCCGGTGACCTGGATCGCACCGCTGAAGGATAAGAACTGTAAGGAACGACTGACCAAGTGGAAGCAGCCCGGGGAAAAGGTGCAGGACAATGTGACTGTCTACGCCGCACCGCCGGTGCTCCCGTTCTTTAACAAATATCGATTCATCAATAAAATCAATCAGAAGCGCCAGGCGGCTTTCATCCGAAAGAAGATGAAGGAACACGGTTTTGAAAAGCCCTACGTTTGGTGCTACTCTCCCACCAGCTGCGACGCGGTGGATCTGATCCCCAAGCAGGGACTGATCTACGACTGCGTGGACAGACATTCCGCGTACAAGGGAATGATCAATCCGGCCGTGGTGGACAAGCAGGAAGAGGACCTGGCGAAGAAGGCGGATTTCGTCTTCTGTACAGCAGAAGGTCTGAGAGAAACCCTGGAACAGTATAACGACAACGTGGCTATGATTCCCAACGGCGCTGCCTATGAGATCTTCTCTCAGGTGGCCGAGGGCGACGACAAGCCAGTGGATCCGGAAAAGCCGGTCTTCGGTTTCGTGGGAATGCTCCAGGAATGCATCGACTATGACTGCATCGAAGCGCTGGCGAAGAAATATCCGGAAGGGGAAGTACGCCTCATTGGAAGAACTCTGCCGGGTGTGGATCTGACCCATCTGGAGAAGTACCCCAACGTGAAGTTCTGCGGTCTGGTCCCCCAGAAGGAACTGCCGGAAAAGATCCGCGAATTCGACGTATGTCTGAACGTGTTCAGAGAGGGTCGACTGTCCAAGGATGTGAGCCCGCTGAAGTTCTACGAATACTTAGCGACAGGGAAGCCGGTGGTATCCACCCGCGAACCGCTGCAGGTATCGGACTTTGCCGACGTGGTCCACGTGGCTTCCGGCCTGGATGACTTCCTGACCAAGTGTGACGAAGCTCTCCATGAGGAAGAGCCGGTCAAGGGAGAAAAGGCGGCGAAGCGTATGGAATACGGTCGCCAGTGCTCCTGGGATGAACGTGTAAAGCAGATGGAAACCATCTTAGTGAATAAAGGAATTTTTAAATAGCAGAAAGGGATATTGTAATGAAATTGATCAATGAAAAAGGTAAGCTGTTCGGGATCATCAACGTGGTGGACCTGATCATCGTCGTAATGGTTATCGCTATGGTAGGCGCTGTGGCAACCATGGTTCTGGGCGACCAGGTAACTCAGGCCGTATCTCCCCAGGTGGAAGCGGTTGCTGAAATCGAAATCATCGGTGCGGCTCCCAGACTGTATAACGAAGTACTGCGTCAGGAACTGGTAGGCGAAAAGATGGTATCCGGAAATACCTATCTGGATGCAACCGTGGAAGACGTTTGGTTTGAAGATTATGTGACTCAGGCTGTTACTGACAATGGTACCATTGTAGATGCCAAGGACCCCACCAAGAAGAACGTTGTATTCAAGATGAAGTTCAACACTGCAAAGGACACTGCCAGCCCCAAGGTGGGAAGCCAGGAAGTTCGT
>JAFOGM010000279.1 GCA_017386805.1 Bacillota bacterium | reverse complement strand
CATTATCGTCGTATTCGTCATCCAGACTGCCAACGATTTCTTCGATGATGTCTTCTGTAGTAACAATACCGGAGAAACCACCATATTCGTCGATCAACATGGCAATATGCATCTTGGAACGCTGAAGTTCATCGAACAATTCATTGATTTTCTTGCTTTCCGGTACGAAGTACGGTTTTTGCAATAAAGGACGAATGTCCACATGTTCGAATCCAACTTTGCGGGCTTCAATGAAGAAGTCCTTCATATAAAGAATACCGATGATATCATCGCTGTCCTCATCGTAAACAGGAATTCGGGAATAGCGTTCTTCCAAAAGCTCGTCCAGATATTCTTCCAGAGGATCGTTGATATCGATCATATAGACGTCCGTTCTGGGCGTCATGATTTCGTAAGCCAGTTCATCATCAAAATCGAATACGGACTCGATCATTTCGCGGCCTGCTTCATCCAGCTGACCGGATTCTGTACCCACATCCAGCATGGATTTCACTTCTTCTTCGGAGTATTCCCCGTCCATCTGGTAGGAATCCCGACCGGAAAGTTTCATTAAAATCGAAATGGTAACGGATATGATCCCCGCAAAAGGAATCAACACTTTTGAAACCATATGGATCGGTCGAACAAGGCGCAAAGCAACGGTTTCTGCATTCTGCATAGCCAGTCGTTTCGGGAACAATTCTCCAAATACCAACGTTACATAAGCCAGAAGAATGGTCATTCCAACCACAGAAATCTGAATTGCGTAAGGAACCTCGAGTTCCATCAGATACTTTGAAAGTTCATCGCAAAGTCCTCTGGCAGCTGCTGCACAGGCAAGAAAACGCAGGAAAGTAACAGCTACCTGAATCCTGGAAATAAAGCGTGCAGGTTCATCCATCAAATCCAACAATAAAGCTGCTTTCTTATTTCCTTCATTGGCCAGAATTTTGATTTTGTTCTTATTCGAAGAAACAAAAGCTGATTCTGCGGAAGCAAAGACTGCATTCAACAGTGTTAAAACTACGAGAAAACAAATTTGTACGGATAAACTGGGTCCACTGGGATCCATAAACAATTCCTCCTTAAAATCAAAATTTGATTGTATTATATCACTAAATGTGACGTCTTACCATGAAATTCTTACCAACCGGTTCTGCCATGGGGATCTTCACGATCTGCTGAGCATGAGGAGCTGCAGAAATCGGAGTTCCCTCTTCGTCGGTCATTCCCTGAATGGTCTGAGTGAAGCATACATTGCCAGGTCCGAAGACTTCAACAAAGTCCCCTTCACTGATCTTGTTTCTCTGCTCCACAGTAGCGATCTTAGTTTCAGGATCGTAATCCAGAACGAGACCAATGAAGGTGAACTCGCGATAATATGCACTGGTTTCATAATTCTGATCCACATTTCTGGGTTTATTGTAATAGAAACCATTGGTGAAATGACGGTTGGAAACCTTCTTCAGTTCATCCATCCACTCTTCTTTGAAAGTCCAGCCTTCCGGATCCGCATAGTAAGCGTCGATAGCCTGTCGATAGGCTCTCACGACGGTTGCCACATAGAATACACTCTTCATACGACCTTCGATTTTCAGAGAAGCCAGGCCGGATTCGATCAGTTCAGGAATATGTTCGATCATGCACATATCTTTGGAGTTAAAGATATAAGTTCCGCGCTGATCTTCTTCCAAAGGGTAGAATTCGCCAGGTCTCTTCTCTTCCATCAGTGCATACTTATAGCGGCAGGGATGTGCGCACTGTCCCTGATTGGCGCCACGTTCGGTCATAAAGTTAGACAGCAGACATCTTCCGGAATAGGAAATGCACATTGCACCGTGTACAAAAGCTTCAATTTCCATTGTGGGGGATAATTTTGCTCTGGTGTTACGGATGTCTTCCAAGGACATTTCACGGCCTAAAACCACGCGTTTTACGCCCTGACGATGCCAGAATTCTGCGGTTCTGTAGTTGGTGGTATTGGCCTGGGTGCTGAGATGGATCTCACATCCGGGCAGCTTTTCCATCACCAGAGAGATGATCCCTGCATCGGAAATAATGAAAGCGTCAAAGGGAATGTGAGCGATTTCATCCAGATACGTTTCCAGCGCAGAAATATCCTCGTTGTGTGCGAAGATGTTCAGTGTCAGGTGAACTTTTTTTCCGCGTTCATGAGCGTAAGAAACGCCCTCTTCCATTTCTTCAATGCTGAAGTTTTTTGCACCTGCGCGAAGACCAAAGAGTTCACCGGCCAGATATACAGCATCTGCACCGTAATCGATGGCAATTTTCAGTTTCTCCAGGTCTCCTGCCGGAGCCAGCAGTTCGATTTTATTCATGTTCTTTCTCCATTAATTGTTCTAAATTCCACTGGGAACGTACCAGTTCCGGATCCTGGACTGTGGTAATGGCCAAACCGTCACCAACAGCCAGCACGGAAGTGATCAATCCTTCCGCATGGGACAGGTAGTCCAGATATTTTCGAAGTCGACGGACGATCGTCCGATGTTTTCTTTTTTTCTTTCCCTCTGCTTCAAAGGTATCCGAAGCCGTTAGTCCTTTAAACAAAACGTTATCGGAGGCAACGATACAATCCTGAGCCATCATAGGAAGACTCAAACCCCAAAATTCAGGATAGTGTCCTTTCCCTGCATCGATAAAGACGAAGTCGTAAGGAAGATCCCCCTCTTTCCGCTCTGCGGCAAGCTGCGCCAGTACCTGGCGCGCATCGCCTTCCAAAACGGTCACGCGGTCGGAAAGCCCTCGTTCTTCGATGTTCTTTCGGGCCTGTTCCACCATCTCGGGGGTATATTCGATGGTGGTGACGGTTGCTTCCGGCGCCCAGGTCGCGAAGCAGGTTGCCCCGTAGCCCACAGCAGTTCCGATTTCCAGGATGTTCTTCGGTTTTCGAAGAAGGATCAGCTGCTGAAGCAAGGCTTCCGTTTCTTTTAAAAGGATCGGTACCATGGCTTCATCGCTTTTTTGACGAAAGGCCATCAGTGCCTCATTGGGCTGGTGGTACAATCCTTCAATGTATTCTGCAGTCTCAGGGACTGTGATATTTCTTGTTTCCATAGTAGTTCTCGCTTTAAAACTATCAATTAGTTCAATCCGTAAGCATTCTTATATTCCTGCTTGTATCTCAGGAACTCGCTTCCGGTCTTGGCGAATTTATGGCTGCCGTCTTTTGCAGCGCTCAGTACGTAATAAATGTAATCGGTATCTTCCGGATATAATGCCGCTTTGATGGAAGCCTCACCGGGAGAACAGATCGGTCCAGGAGGAAGCCCTTCGATTTGATAGGTGTTATAGGGAGACTTCACTTCCAGATCTGCGTAGGTCAGGAACTGCTTGGATTCACCCAGTGCATACTGGACGGTTGCATCGATCTGCAATTTCATCCCAATGTCAAGACGATTGTAAATGACACTGGCAACCTTCGCCCGCTCACTGTCCACCATGGTTTCGCGTTCGATCAGAGATGCGATGGTCATGACTTCATTGAGATCCATGCCCAATTCCTCTGCTCTGGCATACATTTCGTCGGTAAACACAGTATCTAACTGACGAAGAAGACGATCGATGATGTCGTGTTCGCTGGCTGTGGTAAATACATCGTAGGTATTGGGATACAAATATCCTTCCAGTCGAAGTTTTCCGGCAGGAGCATCTTTCAGGAACTTATAATTGAATTCCCCGCTTTCGATTTCCTTCAGGAACAAATCGCGATTGATTAAACCTTCTTCAGCCAGTTTATCGGCAACTTCATCCACACGCAATCCTTCCGGAATGGTAAAGCGGACCGTATTCACGTTTCCGGAAACAAGGATCTCCATGATTTCCGTCATGGTCATGGCCGGAGATAAGGTATATTCACCAGCTTTGTACTTTCCATCCATACCCTGCATTTTTGACTGCAGCTTAAAGGAATCTGCACTGTCGATTACACCCTGTTCCACAAGGATATTTCCGATTCTGGTGGTGGTGCTTCCGCTGGGGATTTCCACAACCATCATGGCGGTGCTGTCCGGATCCAGTGCTTTATCTGCATCGCCCATGATCACAGAGAATCCACCAACTCCAATGGCGATCAAAACAATCAAACTGATCACAGCGATCAGGAGACCATTTCCCTTTTTCTTTCGTCTTCTTTTACTCATTCTTCTATATCTCTTTCTGAAATTCTCATATCCCTGGGATATCCCCTGTGATTTAAGAAAAAAGAACCGAGCATGACCCGGTTCTTTTCCATTGCGAATTTATTTTGCACGACCTAAGTACATGCCATTACCTTCTCTGGTGTCGATCTGGATGATTTCGCCTTCTTCGATGAAGATAGGAACCTGGATCACAGCGCCGGTTTCAACGGTAGCAGCCTTGGTAACGTTGGTAGCAGTGTTACCCTTTACGCCAGGTTCGGTTTCGATAACCTTCAGGTTTACGAAGTTCGGAGCTTCAACCAGGAAAGCAGCACCCTTGTAGAACTTGATGGTAGCTTCATCGTTTTCTCTCAGGAACTTGATAGCGTCTTCTACCTGAGCTGCACCCAGAGCGATCTGGTCATAGGTTTCGCCATCCATGAAGTAGTACAGTTCGCCATCGTTGTACAGATACTGCATCTGCTTGGTTTCGATGTGAGCCTTGGGGAACTTGTCGTCCGGGTTGAACGCTTCTTCTCTGGTAGCACCAGTCAGAATGTTCTTGTACTTGGTACGTACGAAAGCAGCACCCTTACCAGGCTTAACGTGCTGGAAATCGATAACTACATGCGGGTCGCCGTTGATGTCAAAGGTAACGCCCTTTCTGAAATCACTTGCATAAATCATAATAAATAACCTCCGTTTGCCCTATTTTCCGGGCTGAATACATAATTCGTGCTATTTTAAAGAATTATTAATTCCTTATTTGACTTAACTTTATTTATTATACCAGAAGAAGTGATGATTGCCAAGTCCTCAATTCGAACACCGAACTTCTTTGGTAAATAAATTCCCGGTTCCACGGTCACAGTCATGTTTTCCTGGAACACACCCTGGCCTCTGGGACTCATGGTCGGTGCTTCGTGGATCTCCAGACCCACACCGTGCCCTGTACCATGTCCGAAGTACTGTCCATAGCCAGCTTCTTCGATGATATCACGGGCAAACCTGTCGCCCCCCTGCCAGGTGACTCCGGCCTTCAGATTCGCAAGGCAATTCTTCTGCGCTCTGAGAACCAGGTCATATATTTCTTTTTGTTCTTCGCTGATGCGTCCGATCCCCACAGTACGGGTCATATCGGAACAATACCCATCCACCACACAGCCGAAATCCATAGTAACAAAGTCACCGATTTCAATGACCTTATCCGAAGGTTCTCCGTGAGGAAGAGAGGTTCTGGCACCGGAAACACAAATGGTCGGGAAAGACAAGCGCTCTGCTCCATGTTTTTTCAGGAACATTTCAATTTCCAAAGCCCCTTCTTTTTCGGTCATCCCGGCATGAAGAACGTTTAACATATGGGAGAAACAGTTGTCAGCCAGAGAAATCGCTTTTCCCATGGCTTCCAGTTCTCCTTCATCTTTGATCACACGGATCTCTTCCATCAGACCGCTGGCATCCACCAGTTCTGCCTTGGGAAGCGCCTTCTGCAGCAGTTTCATATCAGCTACTGTCAGAACACTTTCTTCGATCCCCACTGTTTTGATATCGCCGGCAACCTTTCGTACGGCATCCCACAAAGAGAAACCGGTTTCGGTCATAACGATGGTAAACAGCGGTTCACAGAGATCCTTTACGACTTCGATATACCGAAAATCGGTGATCAGATAATTGTCGGTATCCGTCAACAAAACGAACAGATCCGACGAAGGATATCCGGTGACATAGCCCTGGTTTTCACGCTTGGAAATCCAAAAGCCTTCCAGACCGCGCTGTTTCATCATGGAACGTACGCGTTCCAAGCGGTTTACATAAACCTTATTTCTGGACACTATTGATCACTTCCCCTAAGATTGCGCCGATGTCATTGATCAGCTGAGAAAATGCCAGTTCAGACTGTAAATACATGTTAGCTAAGGGATTTGCCATAACGATGGCATACAGCTTCTTTACTTCTTCCAATGCTTCTTCATTCATCTTACCGGTCATCATGGCTTCTGCCTGAAGAGCGGTATTCTTTTCGTTGAAATCCTTCAGCATTGCAGCCAGTTCAGGAACTTCATCCACCTGAGCCTTCATCTGTACCAGAGTGGTATACTGGTCGGAAGCCTTCACTGCTCTTGCTAATTCGTGTGCTTTATCATGTACGTTGATCTGATTCATGTCAGAATACCTCCAAAATTTAAACTTCCATAAAGATGGGCAGGATCACAGGGCTTCTCTTGGTGGTCTGATAGATGAAATCTCTCAGGTCATCTCTCACCCAGTTCTTCATTGCCGCCCAATCGCGAATTCCTTCCACGCGGCAGATCTGCAGACGATCGAAGGCGATGCGGCGCATCTGCTCGATGAGATCTTCTGCTTCTCTCACGTAAACAAATCCACGGGAGATGATGTCCGGACCGGTAACCACTTCACCTGTGCTGCGGTCGATTCCCACAGCCACAATGATCAGGCCGCCTTCGGACAACAGTTTACGGTCACGGAGAACGATGTTCCCAACGTCACCGACACCAAGACCATCTACCATGACGCCCTGACAGGGAACGGTTTCCTTGGTCTTTACAGCTTTGTTGCTGCTGACTTCCAGGACTTCACCGTTGTCCATCATGAAGATGTTCTTTTTATCCATGCCCAGTTCTTCGGCGATCATGGCGTGCTGTCGTAAATGACGGTATTCGCCGTGGACCGGAACGAAGAATTTCGGCTTTAACAAGCTGTGGATCAGCTTCAGTTCTTCTGCACAAGCGTGACCGGATACATGGATATCTGCGATATCACTGTAGATCACTTCCGCACCCTTTTCAAAGAGCTTGTTTACAACGTTGGAAATGGTCTTTTCGTTTCCGGGAATGGGGCTGGAAGATAATACTACCACGTCACCCTTCTTGATCTGAACGGCCTTATGATCGTTGGAAGCCATACGGGATAAAGCAGACATGGGTTCCCCCTGGCTGCCTGTGGTAACGATCACGAGCTCAGAATCTTTGATGTGACGGATTTTATTGATGTCTACCAGGGTTCCTGCCGGAACGGTGATATACCCCAGCTCTATGGCCAGATTTACAACGTTGATCATGGATCTGCCGGAGATGGCAACCTTGCGCTTGTACTGAACTGCAGTATCGATGATCTTCTGAACGCGGTGGATGTTGGAAGAGAATGTAGCCACCAGAATACGGGAGGTGCAGTTTCGGAAAATGTTTTCCAGAGTGACCCCTACCGTACGTTCGGACGGTGTATATCCTTTTCGTTCCGCATTGGTACTGTCAGCCATCAGCAGCAGAACGCCCTGATTTCCGATTTCCGCCAATCTGTGGAAATCGATGGGCTGACCTTCCAACGGTGTGTAGTCCACCTTAAAGTCTCCGGTGTGGAAGATCTTACCCGCCGGAGTATCGATACACAGACAGATGGAGTCGGCAATGGAATGCGTCGTGCGGATCGTTTCCACAGTGAATGCACCCATTTTGATCTTGTCGCCGGCTCTGACAACTTTCAGCTTAGCTTTCAGTCCGTGTTCTTTTAACTTATTTTCCACCAATCCCAGAGTCAGTCTGGTACCGTAAATAGGAATGTTCAATTCCTTTACCAGATACGGGATGGCGCCGATATGGTCTTCATGTCCGTGAGTAATGACCATACCGCGGATTTTCTCACGGTTTTTTACGAGATAGGTAAAATCGGGAATGACGATGTCGATACCAAACATCTCATCATCCGGGAATGACATCCCACAGTCGATGATCATCAGATCATCTTTATATTCCAGGACGGTAATGTTCTTTCCGATTTCATGTAACCCGCCCAGAGGAATCAGTCTGACAGGACTTCCTTCCTTTCTTCGTACTGTTCTTCTCAAATTTATACGTCCTTTCCCGGCAATCGCCTGAGGCGATCGTGGTTAAGAATTTACTTAACCACGACGTTCAGCAGCTTTCCAGGTACAGCGATGACCTTGATGATCTGCTTGCCTTCCAGCAATGCCTTAACTTTGTCTTCTTTCATAACAGCTTCGGCAAAGGCATCCTTATCCAGACCGGTGGGAGCATCCACACGTTCTTTTACCTTACCGTTCAGCTGAACGACGATTTCCACGGTATCCTGTACCATAGCGCTTTCGTCGTAGGTGGGCCACTGTGCTCTGTAAACCAGATCTTCGTGACCTAAGTGTTCCCACATTTCTTCGCAGGCATGGGGAATGAAGGGAGCCAGCATCAGAACTAACTTTTCAGTTGCATCCTTCAGCAGACCCAGATTTACATCATCCAGCTCCTTGTAACGATACATTTCATTTACCAGTTCCATGATGGCACTGATTGCAGTATTGAAGTTGAAGCGGATGGAAATATCGTCGGTAACTCTCTTGATGACAGTGTTCAGCTTGTAAGCCATCTGCTTGTCATCCTTACCTTCCAGCTTGTAAACCGCGGGTACACCCTGAGTCATTTCAGCCAGTTCATAAACCAGTCTGTATACACGGTTGATGAAGCGGTAGCTTCCTTCCACACCGGTATCGGACCATTCCAGTTCCTTTTCAGGCGGAGCTGCGAACATGATGAACAGACGGGCGGTATCTGCACCGTACTTGGAAATGATTTCTTCGGGGCTTACTACGTTACCAACAGACTTGGACATCTTGGTACCATCTTTCAGTACCATACCCTGAGTCAGCAGGTTGGTGAAGGGTTCATCCACGGAACACAGATCCAGGTCATACAGAACCTTGGTGAAGAATCTTGCATACAGTAAGTGCAGGATCGCATGTTCTACACCACCGATGTACTGGTCAACTGCCATCCAGTAGCCAGCCTTCTTCTTATCCCAGGGAGCCTGGTCGTTCTTTGCGTCGCAGTATCTCAGGAAGTACCAGGAACTGTCCATAAAGGTATCCATGGTATCCATTTCGCGGGTTGCCTTAGCACCGCAGATGGGGCAGGTTGCTTCAGCGAAGGTCTTGGAAGTGGTCAGCGGAGATTCGCCCTTGCCGGTGAATTCAACGTCGGTGGGCAGCATTACCGGCAGGTTCTCTTCCTTTTCGGGAACCCAACCACAGTGTTCACAATAAACCATGGGAATCGGGCAGCCCCAGTATCTCTGACGGGAGATCAGCCAGTCTCTCAGACGGAAGTTGGTTGCAGCCTTACCGATGCGCTTTTCTTCCATCATACCGATGATCTTTTCGATGGCAGGCAGGTTATCCATACCATTGAATTCGCCGGAGTTGATCAGCTTACCTTCGGCTACGAATGCAGCTTCCAGATTGTTCAGATCGATGTTGGAATCCACGGGAGGTTCTACTACCGGGATGATATCCAGATCGTACTTCTTAGCGAAGTCGAAGTCTCTTTCGTCGTGTGCGGGAACACCCATAACCACACCGGTACCATAGTCCATCAGAACGTAGTTTGCCAGGTAGATGGGGATCTTCTTGTTAGTCAGCTGGTTTACAGCATATCTTCCGGTGAATACACCTTCCTTTTCCAGAGTGGTGGAAGCTCTGTCGATGTCGCTCATGTGCTGGATCTTATCCATGAACTGAGCAACTGCTTCTTCATTTCCGCCGCCCTGAACCAGGGTCTTCGCATAGGGATGTTCCGGAGCCAGTACCATGAAGGTGGTTCCGAAAATGGTATCTGCACGAGTGGTGAATACGGTCATTTCCAGATCCATGTTTTCCACCTTGAAGGTGATTTCTGCACCGGTGGACTTACCGATCCAGTTCTTCTGCATGGTCTTAACCTTGGAGGGCCAGCCTTCCAGCTTATCCAGGTCTGCTAACAGACGATCTGCATAGTCAGTGATCTTCAGGTACCACTGGGACAGTTCCTTCTTACCAACAGGAGTCTTGCAGCGTTCGCAGAGGCCGTCTACAACCTGTTCGTTCGCCAGTACAGTCTGGCAGGAAGGACACCAGTTTACAGGGTTCTGCTTCTTGTAAGCCAGTCCCTTGTTATAGAACTGAATGAACAGCCACTGCATCCACTTGTAGTATTCCGGGAGGCAGGTAGCAACTTCTCTGTTCCAATCGTAGGAGAAGCCCAGTTCCTTCAGCTGATCTTCCATTTCAGCAATGTTTTCAACGGTCCACTTTGCGGGGTGGATACCGTGCTTGATCGCAGCATTTTCTGCAGGCAGACCGAAGGAGTCAAAACCGATGGGGTGTAATACGTTATAACCCTGCATGGTCTTGAAACGAGCCGCAACGTCACCGATGGAATAGTTTCTTACGTGACCCATGTGCAGCTTACCGGAGGGATACGGGAACATTTCCAACAGATAATACTTTTCTTTGGATTCATCTTCTGTTACTTTGAAAACGTCTTCAGCCGCCCATTTATCCTGCCACTTTTTTTCAATGTCTTTAAATTCATACTGCTGTTGCATTTGATTTTCCTTCTTTCCTGTTGTCGTTATTCTTCGGTTGCTTCGAATTCAACGCGCGGGCAATCGCCCCACAGTCTTTCGATATTGTAATGTGCTCTCTTTTCTTCAGTGAACACATTGACGATCACATCGCCGAAATCCATCAGGATCCAGCCGGTGTTACCCTTACCTTCAGTATTCTTTACAAAAATACCTTCTTTTGCTAAACGATCCTCCACTTCATCGCAGAGAGCAGCTACCAGACGATCGGTCATACCGGAAGCAATGACCAGATAGTCTGCGAAAGAAGCTCTCTGGGCAACGTCCAGAATTACCACATCCTGGCCCTTTCTATCGTCCATTGCCTTAGCAGCTAATAAAGCGATTTCTCTGTTATTCATGGAATCTCCTTTCCTCAGCGGGATTTCCGCTGTACATAGTATATCTCAGATCCTCAGCCGCTTCCTGCGTCCGGGGATCCAGTTCCTGTCCCTGGCTCTTCACATACTCGATGGTACGTGTCAGAGACATGAGACAAGCCTTATCCAAATCATATTCCGCCATGGCTCTGAGATCATCCACACCGGGATAATTGCGGTTCGGTTCGATGGCATCTGCTAAAAACAGAATCTTTTCCAACACCGTCATTCCCTTTCTCCCTGTGGTATGGAAGCGAACAGCGTTCAGCATGTCTTCATCGGTGATGCTGAATTCCGCTTCCATATAGTCTGCGGCAACCGCTCCGTGGGCCAAATTCCCCACTTCGCGGAAGGCATCATGGAACAGTGCACAGGTGCGGGCTTTTCTGGGATCAGCGCCAAATTTCTCTGCCATACCAACGGCAGTTTCCACAACACCGTAAGTATGAGCCAATCTTGTGGCTTTTAATCGTCCGCGGATCACTTCATCGATATCGTGATCGATCTGGTCGTAAGGAAGCTCCTCTTCGCCGGGAAGCGAAGCGACTGCCGCAGGATCCAGATACAATCGATGACGCTCTATGTAATGAAGCAGCGGATCCGGAAGCAGATATCTGACCGATTTCCCAATCCGTATGGAATCTCGGATATCACTGGAGGAAATCTCCAAACGAGGGATCTCGATCTTCAGTACATCGGTTCCATATCGTTCACGTACCCTTTCGATCACGTCGATCAAGTCTTCTTCCCGATAGCCGGGTCTAGATCCGATAATAAAACTGTACTGAGTGAGAATTTCTTCCGCATGATACCACTTTTCAATTGTCAGGAAGGTATCCGTCCCTGTAATGAAATACAGGCGGGTATCTTCTCCCATCATCTCCCGACAGCGCTTCAGTGTATCTGCTGTGTAAGAAACCGCTTCTCTGCGGATTTCCATATCAGATACTGCAAAACTGGGATTGGATGAGGTTGCGATCCGTACCATATCCAGTCTCTGCTGGCAGCTGGCCGGATCGCTGTCCTGTTTGAACGGCGAGATCCACGTGGGGATGAACAGCACCTGATCCAGCTTGGCCATGCACCGGGCTTCTTCTGCCAGGTGCAGGTGACCGTTATGGATGGGATCAAAGCTGCCGCCGAAAATTCCGATTCGTCTCATGGCGATTGATTGATTACCTCAAATTATAAAGTGCTCTTGATGGACAGTTCTTCCAGTTCCTTTTCAGTAACTTCTGCAGGAGCTTCGGACATCATGCACTGAGCGTTCTGGTTCTTCGGGAAGGCCATAACTTCACGGATGGAGTCCGCACCGCACAGCAGCATTACCAGTCTGTCCAGGCCGTATGCCAGACCACCGTGAGGCGGAACGCCATACTTGAAGGCTTCTAACAGGAAGCCGAACTTGGACTGAGTTTCTTCTTCGGAGAGACCCAGAACTTCGAACATCTTCTTCTGCAGATTCTGGTCGTGGATTCGGATAGAACCGCCGCCCAGTTCCACACCATTCAGAATGATGTCGTATGCGTTAGCCTTCACCTTACCGGGATCGGTATCCAGCAGCGGAATGTCTTCTGCCTTAGGAGAAGTGAACGGATGGTGCATTGCGAAGTAACGTCCTTCTTCTTCGTCATATTCATACAGCGGGAAGTCTACAACCCACAGCAGGTTGTACTGGGTATCATCCAGCAGGCCCAGCTTACCAGCCAGGTCACGACGCAGGAAGCCTAAGGATGCAAATACGACGGAAGGCTTTGCAGCAACGATCAGGATCAGGTCGTTTGCCTTAGCTTCGAAGACATCTGCAATTTCTCTCAGCTGCTCCTGAGTGAAGAACTTATTTACAGAAGATGTGATTTCATTTTCATTGACACGGATCCAGATCAGGCCCTTCGCACCGAAGGTCTTGATGGAATCGGTCATCTTGTCCACATCCTTACGGCTAAACTTGTCGCTGTAACCGTTGATGCAGATACCACGAACGTCGCCGCCAGCTTCCAGAGCATCGGTGAATACCTTGAAGTCGCAGTTCTTAACCACTTCGTTCAGGGACTTCAGTTCGAAGCCAAAACGAGTATCGGGCTTGTCGGAACCGTATCTGGTCATAGCTTCATCGAAGGTCATTCTGGGGAAGGGAACCTGTACATCCACGTTCATCAGATCCTTGAAGACTCTCTGCAGGAATCGTTCCTGAACATCGATAACGTCATCCTGTTCAACGAAGGACATTTCCAGGTCGATCTGGGTGAATTCCGGCTGACGGTCAGCTCTCAGGTCTTCGTCACGGAAGCACTTTGCGATCTGGAAGTAACGGTCGGTACCGCTTGCCATCAGGATCTGCTTGAACATCTGGGGAGACTGAGGCAGAGCGTAGAACTTACCGGGGTTCACACGGCTGGGAACAGGTAGTCTCTTGCACCTTCCGGAGTGGGCTTGATCAGCATGGGGGTTTCCACTTCGGTGAAACCTTCGCTGTCGAAGAAGTCTCTGGTCAGCTTGGTGATCTTGTGACGGAAGGTCAGATTTCTCTGCATCTTCGGCTTTCTCAGATCCAGATAACGGTACTTCAGACGCAGGTCTTCGGATACGTGGTCATCATCCTTAACGTAGATGGGAGGAGTATCCGCTTCGGAGTAGATTACCAGATCGGAAGCATATACTTCGATTTCACCGGTAGCCATTTCCATGTTCTTGGATTCTCTTTCCTTAACTTCACCCATAACACCCACAACGTATTCACTTCTCAGCTTGTCAGCCTTATCGAACAGTTCCTGAGGGATCTGGTCATTGAAGACGATCTGAACGATACCGGACTTATCTCTTAAGTCGCAGAAAATCAGACCGCCCAGATTTCTTCTCTTCTGGACCCAACCGTTCAGTACAACGGTCTGGCCGATGTTTTCCTTGTTGAGAACACCGCACATATGGGTTCTCTTGAATAAATTAGCCATAATAGTATGCCTCCTGTTTATTTAATACCAATTTTTTTACGTTCTATCATTTCATCGATGCGATCGATGTAAATTTCATAGTTGGAAACGTTGGGAACACGTTCCAGACGATTCGTTTCGGGGTAGTACATTTTACTGATCCCACCGGCACCCATAGCCACGATGGTCTGGTCTTCTTCCATGATACGGATGTTATAGATGCTTTCCGTACCCGGCTTGGACCAACCAATGTTTTCGAAGTTACCGGACATGTGCTTCTGACGATACATATAGTACGGTTCATAGCCACAGGCGGTCAGTTTTTCCTTGGCAATGGCCAGCATTTCTCTGACCACTTCCCCCTGACGGTAATTGTAATCCGCATCCTGTTCGATCAGCCTGGAAGCACGCTTCACAGCCAGTGTGTGAACGGTGATGTTTTCAGGATCCAACTCGATGATGCGTTCCAGAGTCTCTCTGAAATCTTCCGGCTGTTCTTCCGGAAGACCAGTGATCAGGTCCGCATTGATGATGGGAATCTCAACTTCTTTTGCCTTCTTAAAAGCATCCACGATTTCACCGGGGGTATGGGATCTTCCGATCAATTCCAGTGTCCGTTGTTTCATGGACTGAGGATTGATACTGATTCGACCAACACCACTGTCCTTGATCACCCGCAGTTTATCCTCGGTGATGGTATCCGGACGACCGGCTTCTACGGTAAATTCGCGAACACCGCTCATGTCGAAGGCGCTCTTCATTTTGGCAATCAGCTGACCAAGGTCATCTGCATTCAACGTAGTAGGTGTTCCTCCGCCGATATAAATGGATTCCGCATGACGACCGATGTCCTTCAAATGCTGACCAACAAAGTCGATCTCCTTATGAAGCGCAGTCAGATACGGCGGAATTTTTTCGTATTTTACCTGATTGGAAGTAAAGGAACAATAGACACAGCGTGTGGGACAGAACGGGATCCCTGCATAGATACCTACTGCGTTGGGATCACAATCCTTAAGGATCCTCTGCTGCAGCTGTGCCAGATCGATCAGAAGCTTGATCTTTTCGTCGCTGAGATAATAAGTATCTTTCAGGATCTTTTTTACCTGTTCTGTATCATGTCCTTTACGGAAGTATTCGTTGCACAATTTCGCAGGACGAACTCCGGTCAGAGTCCCCCAATCCGGGTACTGTCCTGTCAGCTGAGATAATCGATCGAAGAGATAACGCTTCGCTTCGTTCTTATCTTCGAACCCTTCCATACGAATCAGAGCTGTTTCTTTCTGGTCTTCTTCCACCAACTGGAATTCAGAGGGTTTCAGAAACATTTTAACCAGCTCGTTTAAATCATATTTAGCTTTGTTTTCTTCAAGATAAATGTTATACAAAGGGATTCATTTCCTTTTCAAATTTAATGGTGGTTTGTCCCATATGACCGGGAAGAACGATGGTCTCTTCCGGAAGGACAAACAACTTCGTGTGGATCGATTCTTCGATTTCCTGGAAGCTGCCTCCCGGGAAATCCGTACGACCGATGGATGTTCTGAACAGCGTATCTCCGCTGAACAAAACGTGATTTTCAGCATTATAGATGCACATCCCACCCTTGGTGTGACCGGGAGTTCCAAGGAATTTCAATTCCATATTCCCTACGGTCAGGGTATCTCCGTCATTGACGCAGACATCCGGAGTGATGGCAATGGCTGCACCCAGGGTTTCCATAGTAAAGTTCTGACGAACATCACCCAGGAAATCTTTTTCCTTTTCGCAAGCCAGGACTTTGACACCGGGATACAGTTTCTGAAGCTTCGGAACCCCACCGATGTGATCGCCGTGACCGTGAGTCAGAATGATGTATTCCACTGTCAGATCCTTTTCTTTCACAGAATCCACCAGAGCCTGATTGAAACCACCGGGATCCACGATGAACGCTTTTTTCATTTCGTCATAGACCAGATAGCAGTTCACCTGCAGCGGTCCACTCAAATACTGTTCGATTTTCATAGGATATCACTCCTTTAGAACGTTTTCTGGCTATCCAGAAGAATAGTCACAGGACCATCGTTATGGATTTTAACCAGCATTTCTGCCTGGAAGATCCCCTCTTCTACTTTGATACCGCGCTTCTGACAACATTCAATGAAGTAGCGATACAAGCGATTGGCTTCTTCCGGTCTGGCAGCGGTACTGAAACTGGGTCTCTTACCCTTTCGAACATCCCCATACAGTGTGAACTGAGATACCGCCAGGATATCTCCTCCCACATCCTGAACAGAGAGGTTCATTTTATCATCTGCATCTTCAAAAATGCGAAGACCGCAGACTTTTTCTGCCATATATTCAGCATCTTTTTCGGTATCGCCTTCTCCAACTCCCAGGAGAACCATCAGTCCTTTTTCGATGGTACCTGTGGTTTCTCCGGAAACGGTAACATCCGCATGAAGAACGCGCTGTACTACAGCTCTCATATTAACTCCTTTAAGAAATTGCTCTGTAAACATCGGCGATTCCAGGAATCGCTCTCATGCTAACCAGCATCTTTTCCATATGACTGGTACTGTTGATGGAAACCGTCAGCAGAATGTTAACGATTCCTTCTTTTGCACCCTGAGAATGGATTCCGGTGATATTGATATCCATGTTTTCACAAAGGCGGGAAATATCGCTGAGCAGACCTTTACGGTCTTCTGCCAGAATATGAATATCTGCATCGTAGGATAAGTTGCTCTTGTCCAGATCCCATTCAACGGCGATGAATCTAGCCTTTTCTTCTTCCGGTAAGCTGATGACATTGATACAATCCTTACGATGGATGGATAAGCCTCGGCCTTTGGTAATGAAGCCAACGATTTCGTCCCCGGGAACGGGATTGCAGCACTTGGAGAAACGAACCAGCAGATTGTCCACACCTTCCACCTTGATCCCGGCAGAATTATTTTTGTGGTGATCCACCTTCTTCTTTTTCTTTTCCAGAGCTTCTGCTTCTTTTTCTTTGCGCTTCAGTTCAGCCTGTTTTTCCTGATGGTAATAATCCACCAGCATGACCAGAACCTTATTGGCTAATACACCGCCATAACTGAGAGCGGTATATAATTCTTCTTCACTGCCATAATTCAAGGTCTTTGCAGCCTTGACAACATAGGCATGTTTCAGGATCTGCTGCTGATCGTAACCCTTACGACGAACCAGTTTTTCCAGCATTTCCTTACCTTTTTCCGTGTTTTCAGAATGGTTTTCTTTCTTCAGCCACTGACGGATCTTGGTTTTTGCAGTTTTGGTCTTTACGATCTTCAACCAGTCAATGGACGGACCCTTGGAGCTGTTAGAAGTAACGATATCTACGATCTGACCATTCTGCAGTTCGTAATCAATGGGAACCATCTTTCCATTTACCTTTGCGCCGATGCACTTCGCACCAACAGCAGAGTGGATCTTAAAGGCGAAGTCCAGCGGAGTGGATCCTGCAGGAAGTTCAATGGCATCTCCTTTGGGAGTCAGAACATATACCTGATTGGAGAACAGGTCCATCTTCAGAGTATTCAGGAATTCCTTGGAATCGTTCAATTCTTTCTGCCATTCCAGAGTCTGTCTCAGCCAGGACAGCTTAACTTCTTCATCTGCCTTTTTGTTGGCCTTTCCTTCTTTGTACTTCCAGTGAGCCGCGATCCCGTATTCAGCGATCTGATGCATTTCCCAGGTACGGATCTGGATTTCAAAAGGAGTACCATCATCCCCGAACACAGTGGTGTGCAAGGACTGATAACGGTTGTTTTTCGGCATCGCAATGTAGTCCTTGAAACGCTTCGGTACAGGCTTCCACATGGTGTGGACCATACCTAATACTGCGTAACAGTCTTTTACGGAGCCGACAATAACACGAACAGCAGTCAGGTCGAAGATTTCATCCAGCTGCTTGTTCTGGTATTTCATTTTACGGTAGATGCTGTAGAAATGCTTGGAACGTCCTTTGATTTCATAGCCCTGAATGGTGGGTTTCAACGCATCGTCGATCCGCTTGATCACCTGCTTGATGGCATCTTCGCGTTCTTCCTTCTTACAGTTCATCTCGTTGGCGATGTTGTAATAGGCTTCCGGATCCAGCATCTTCAGAGCGATGTCTTCGTATTCAAACTTGATGGCATAGATCCCCAGACGGCTGGCCAAAGGTGCATAAACTTCCAGAGTTTCTGTACACTTTTCACGGATCTTGGCTTCCGTCATATAGTTGATGGTACGCAGATTGTGAAGTCGGTCAGCTAACTTAATGATCAGTACACGAATGTCCTTGGACATGGCCAGGAACATCTTGCGCAGGTTTTCTGCCTGACTTTCTTCTTTACTTTCGTACTTTAAAGATTTCAGCTTTGTAACACCATCTACGAGAAGTTCCACATCCGCACCGAAATCGCGGCGCAGGTCTTCATTGGTGTAAGGGGTATCTTCCACAACGTCGTGAAGAAGACCCGCCACAATCGTATCTTCGTCCATTCCCAGATCCGCCAGGATCTTAGCTACAGCCACAGGATGGATCAGGTACGGCTCACCGGATTTGCGAAGCTGTCCTTCGTGATATTCTTCAGCAATATTGTAGGCCTTTTCAATCAGATCCATATCGTAATTCGGATTGATATTGACCAGGTAGTTCATAAAATCTTGCTTCATGCTATCATTTTCCTCTATGCTTCGGCTTGTGAATCATATGATACAAGTCGTAATATAACGGTGTTGCAATAAAGATGGAGGAATAGGTCCCTCCCACAACTCCTATCAGAAGCGGTAATAAAAATTCTTTGATGGCGCTTCCACCCATGACATACAGCGGAAGAATCGCTGCTGCTGTGGTAAGAGATGTCATAATGGTACGACTCATGGTCTGACGGATACTGGTATTGATCAATTCATTCAGACGTACTTTCTTCATGAGACGTTTGTTTTCTCTGACACGATCGTAGATTACGATGGTATTGTTGATGGAGTAACCCACAACGGTCAGAATGGCTGCGATAAAGGGACTGTTGATCTGTATGTGGAACAATCCATAAAAGGCAAGCATCATCAATACGTCATGGAGCAATGCCAGGATCGCAGCAATTGCGGACATCCATTCAAAACGAATGATGATGTATACCAACATACCGACAGCAGCAATTCCCAGAGCTTTCATGGCATTCTTCTTTAAAAGATCACCAATGGAAGGTCCGATATACGTGGAATTTTCGATGAACAGCTCATCCTCGATCTGAATCTCATATTCGTCCCGGATCGCATCGATCAATTCCATTCGACTGTCTGTGTCCATTGCCACTGTGGTCTTAATAATGACAGAGTGTCCATCTTCTCCGGCACTGGTCACAGATCCTTTCACGCCGTGATCAGAAATGAAGCCTTCCAGCTCCTTCTGATCGACCTTCTGTCCCATCTGCAACTGGATCATAGTACCGCCGGTAAAGTCGATACCCATGTGGAAACCGCGGACAAAGCCTATGGCTAATCCAGCCACGATCAAGGCAATGGATAAGAGATATGCCAGCTTTCTTCGTTCTACGAAGAGATAGTCGTTCAGTAACTTATGCATCACAGCCCACCTCCTCTTCTTCGTTGATCACTTCCGGATCCATAGAAATGGGTGCGGTCTTAACTTTATTCTTTAATCCCAGGAATCCAGGATTCTTCTTTACAAGCCGACTTTCTGCAAATACTTTCAAATATACCTGAGTGACAACCACTGCAGTAAAAATACTGGCGATGATACCGATCATCAGTGTCAGTGTAAAGCCTCTGACAGACCCTGTACCCAACAGATACAAAACAACAGCTGCAATGATGGTAGTTACCTGAGAGTCGATGATGGTACCCATAGCTCTTTTAAAACCAGATTCTACAGCCACACGGACGCTTTTTCCATTGTTGTTTTCTTCTTTGATTCTGGCAAAGATGATGACGTTAGCATCCACGGCCATACCCACCGATAAAATAATACCAGCGATCCCCGGCAGCGTCAGTACGCCTTTCAGCGCCACCATGGTCCAAAGTACAATTAAAACATACAGGAGCAATGCGATATCCTCTGTAAGGCCCATGCCTTTATACGCAGCGATCATGATCACCATGATCAGTACGATCCCAACAGAACCGGCAATCACACTGACCTTCGCAGCTTCCATCCCTAAGGACGGACCTACCTTCTGCGTTTCCACTTCTGTCAGAGCTACCGGGAGCGCACCACCGCGAATGAGCGCTGCAATTCTTGTAGCCTCTTCACTTCCATAGTTACCAGTGATCTGGCACTTTCCGCCAGGAATAGGTCCTTCCACACCGGGAGCGGATAACTCCTGATCATCCAAAATAATGGCGATCTGTGTAGGATCATATTTTCCTGCAGATACGATTTGTTTCGTAGCAGCTTTCTTTGTAGCTTCATAGAACAAATCCGCACCTTCGCTATCGAATTCCAGATTGATCGTGTAAGTTCCCATCAAATAGGGTTTGTCCCCCTGATAGGGAGAAGCACTGGCGTGTTTCACATTAGATCCGGTCAGGATCACCTGTTCATCGGCAGTGATAAAAATCAGCTGCGCTGTATCCCCGATCATCTTGATGGCCTCATCGGCATCTTCAGCACCGGGAAGTTCCACACGGATTCGGTTATCCCCTTCAATGGTTACAACCGGTTCGGATAACCCCATTTCATTGACACGATTTTCGATGACCAGCTGGGTCTGATTCATGACAGCTTTCAGTTCTTCCCCTGTAAGGTCCGTCTGAGCTTCCATCAATACAGAAACGCCGCCCACCATATCAAGTCCCAGTTTGATCTGGTCCTTCAACGGTTTTACCGGTCCTGCACCAGCCAGGGATACGAACCATCCCAGACCGATGACGACCGCTAAAACGATCGCTAAAAATTTCTTCATACACTTGCCTTTCCTGACTCATAAATCATGAGTACTGAGCGTTTTTTCTACATTTGGGCATAGTAATACCTCATTATAGTGTACTACGTTTTATACTATTCTTCAAGAAAAAAACCTGATAAAAATGGTATTTTTTCACTTTGAAATACAACATTCTGAAAACGTTTCCAATTATCAAAAATAAAAAAGAAACGCAATCGAAATTACGTTTCTTTTATGGATTTCTTATTCAGCGTCAGCAGCAGTTTCAGCAACAGCTTCTTCAGTACCGTCTTCCTTCTTACCCAGCTTCTTCATGCTCTTGGGGGTAACCTTCTTTTCTTCTTCAGTCTTGGAAGTCTTGGAAGCGGTTTCCTTGCGGCCTTCATCCAGTCTGGATACAGCCCACTTTTCAATATCGAACTTGGTCTTATCCGCACCAACCTGAATGGTCAGACGATTGTCCTTTACACGAACGATCTTACCGCAGATACCACCGATGGTAACGATATCATCGCCAACCTTCAGCGCAGATCTCATTTCACGAACCTGCTTTTCCTGCTTTTTCTGCGGACGGATCAACAGGAAGTACATAATAGCAAATAATGCAACCAGCATTACAATCTGACCAGTAGAACTAGTAGTGTTATTCATTTAAAATATCCTCCTAATGTTGTGATATTTAAGATTATACATGATATTTATCGAAAAGAAAAGACTTTTTTTCTTGATTTTGCATATACTGTTGTGGTAATATAAAAGTGTTATGAGCACAACAAGCCGGCGTGGCGGAATGGCAGACGCAGACGACTCAAAATCGTCCGGGAAACCGTGTGGGTTCGACTCCCACCGCCGGCACCAGAACCATCTGATCGATTTCAGATGGTTTTTCTGTTTTTCAGGATGTATGTTTCCGCCACACCTCCTGTTTACAAGTTTATGATACAAGAAAACCTCCCGAAGATTTCAGGAGGTTTTGTGTTTTTTGAAATTATGATGAATAATTATCTGATCTTTTCCAGGATCATCTTAGCGCAGTCGATCTGGTTCGGAATATTTCCGTTTTCATCCTTAACTCTCCAGATGTCAGGAGTTACTTCGTCAGCAACGTACATCTTACCGGTTTCATCATAACCAACTTCGATCTTGAAGTCGATCAGCTTCAGGTTCATCTTAGCCAGTTCTTCCTTCAGAACTTCACCAACGCGAACCAGAATACCCAGAGCTTCTTCGTACTGACCTTCCTTCAGGATACCCTTCATCAGGCACAGTCTTTCGCTGATCAGCGGGTCGCCCTGCTCGTCGCTCTTCAGAGTAACTTCGGTGTACGGAGGATTGAATTCAATGCCTTCTTCCAGGTCAAAACGACGGCACATGGAACCAGCAGTATAATAACGCAGAACGAATTCCAGCTTGGGAACGGTCAGGCTTCTAACCTGCATCAGGTTCTGTTCGATATCGGAATCGATGTACTGAGTGGGGATACCGTTCTTTTCCAGCAGTTCGAAGAAATACTTGGAAACTTCCAGACCGATCTTACCCTTACCTTCTACGCTTCCACCTACACTGTTGGAACCGGGGTCGAATACACCGTTTTCGCCAGTTGCAGAATCCTTAAAGAACAGATTTACTACACCAGTTTCTTCATCTAACAGAACTCTCTTTGTCTTACCGTTGTACAGTTCTTTCATCTTTTTTTATTCTCCCTTCAGGTACGATCGTCTGTATCTACAAACATCTCATCCATAAAAATATTGAACAAATCCATTATTCGAGTTTTCACAAAAAACTCAAACATTTAACGGAAATATTATACCACACTCACCTCATAAAACAAGAGGAAATTCAAGAAAATGGCAATAAAACTTTTTCCAACCTTTAAAATTACGAACATTATTTAAGAATAAGATCGGAATATACCGGTTTTACAAAAAACTTTCCGGTGTCGTCAGCTGAACAAAAAATTGGTGCAGTTCGGGATAGTGCTTCTTGATTCTCAAAATCTTTCCATCCAAACTCACAAGACAATGTTCTGTATGGCCCTCTGCTACAACAGTTTCGCCCTTTGTCATGATATACTGGATCTTGAATTTGACACCGGTGTATTCCACTACACTGGCTACGATTTCGATCCGATCAGGGAATAGAGAGTTCGCTTTATATTTACAATCCACTCCGATTACAGGAGAAATGATCCCTTCGTTTTCCAATCGATCATAGGGCCATCCCATGCGTTCCAGAAAATCGATTCTGGCTTCTTCCATCCAGCGAATGTAATTGGAATGGTGAACGATGCCCATTTTATCCGTTTCGTAATACTGAACTTTATGTACGTAAGGTTCCATGGTTACTCCTGCTCCTTGTAGTTTCACTGAAAAACCGCGCCGTATACACAGCGCGGCTTCCTATTCATTCTGTAAAATTAAACTTCCTTTGCTCTTTCGAACATGCAGCCATCCAGGTGGCAATAACCCTGAGGATTCTTGTCCAGATACTTCTGGTGATAGTCTTCTGCTTCATAGTAGTGAACCAGGGGGAGAACTTCCACAGCCAGAGGCTTTTCATTGGCTTCAGCAATTCTTTCGTATACTGCATTGATGGCAGTTAAATCTTCTCTGTCAGTATAGTAGATACCGGTTCTGTACTGGATACCTTCATCTTCGCCCTGCTTATTTACAGAAACAGGATCGATAGCTTCAAAGTACTTTTCCAGAAGACGTTCCAGAGAGATCTTGGTTTCATCATACTTAACGCGTACAGTTTCTGCGTGACCGGACTGATGATACTTTACATCTTCATAAGACGGATTTTCAGTTCTTCCGTTTGCGTAACCAACATTGGTATCCACAACACCGGGAACCAGACCCAGATACTTTTCAGCACCCCAGAAACAACCACCAGCCAAATAAATTGTCTTCATGTTAGGCTCCTCCTCATCTTCTTCCGGCATCGCCATAAACACACCATTGGTACCGGAAGTCGTATTTTCCGCAACAATATCTTCTTCACGAACGGTATAACCCGCAGTTACCATACCGGAGTCCTTCCATCTTCCATAGGTGGAATCTGCATTCCAGATTTTTCTCAGGATCTTCACCAGATAAATGAGAGAACAGATGGAAGCAATCATAAATACCAGAGAGAATAAAGCGATTCCAAAGGTCGCAAACACAGTACCCATCAAAACAGTGATGGCGGTGATACCATACCACTTGGAGTCCTTTTTCATCTTTTCCGCATCTAAATTGATTCCGGTAACTTCTTCCAGCTTCATAGATCCTTCCGCAATGGTCTGGATCACCATGATCATACCAAAGGTTTCAGGAACCATGAAAATCAAGGAAGCAATCACAGCCAGCTGGCTGTTGGGTTCTAAGATCATTTCACAAGCCAATACCACTACGCGGGCACCAAAGATGAGCAGTGAAGCAATTTTCCCGGGACGGAAGGCTTCGTTATCCTTGGTCAGCAAATCGATTCCGTAGTAGATCAGACCAGCACCCGCGATCTTCATCAAAAGACCTGTCAGGTCCAGGAAGAACCAGGGTAAAATCAAACCGATAAAGATCATTAAATATCCTGTCTTTTTCGGGCTTTTCTTGTTTCTAGTATTACTCATTACAGAAATATCTCCTTCAAATTAATTGCAGTGTACTCTTGTTACACTGTGAATCATTATACCATAGACCCTGGAAATCTGTCATGGAATCTTTTATGAATTTCATCAATTCTACACATTTTTTGTTAAGATTTCACGATCTTGCGCCTTCCTGCGATCCTATGGTAGAATAAAATACTGATAATCTCAATTCAAAGGAGATCTTTATGAAACGAACTGTCGTTGGTATTCTGGCTCACGTGGACGCCGGAAAAACCACGTTATCGGAAGCGCTGCTTTATACCTGCGGCGCCATAAAAAAACAAGGTCGTGTGGACCATCAGAATGCCTTTCTTGACAACAATGAGATGGAGCGTGAACGTGGGATCACGATTTTTTCCAAACAAGCGGTCCTCCCTCTATCCGAGGATCTGGAGATCATGCTTCTGGATACCCCTGGCCATGTGGATTTCTCCACGGAAATGGAACGAACCCTTCAGGTACTGGACTATGCTATTTTAGTGATCAGT
>JAFOGM010000278.1 GCA_017386805.1 Bacillota bacterium | reverse complement strand
CGAACGTGAAGAAAAGGAAGCTAAGGAAAAGGCAGCTGCAGAAAAGGCAGCAAGAGCTGCTGAAAGAGCAGAACGCGGCGAAGGCCGTGGTGATCGTCCGGCTCGCGGTGAAGGCCGTGGTGACCGTCCGGAACGCGGTGAAAGACGCGGTGACCGTCCGGAAAGAGGCGACCGTCCGCAGCGCGGTGAAGGTCGTGGCGACCGTCCGGAAAGAGGCGAAAGAGGCGATCGTCCTCAGCGTGGTGATCGTCCCCAGGGCGACCGTCCGCAGCGTGGCGAAGGTCGTGGTGACCGTCCGGAAAGAGGCGAGAGAAACGATCGCGGCGACAGAAAGCCCTTCGATAAGGGCAATCGCGGCGGCGACAGATTTGCTCCCAAGGACAAGGATGACGACAACGGCGATCGCAGAAATGAACGTCGCAGCGGCGGCGAAAAGAAGAAGTCCGTGCTGGTGTATGATGCACCCATGGGCCTGACCAAGTCCGGCTCCAACAAGAAGGGCAACAAGGATAAGGATAAGGAAAAGGAAGAAAAGAAGCGCGGCGGAAAGGTTATGGACCTGTCCAAGTCCGCTCCCAAGAAGCATAAGAAGGTGAAGGAAAAGGTCGATGTGATCGAAGAAGATATCATCGAAATGGAAACCCTGCCGGTAGGCTCCAAGGTGATTTCCGTTCCCATCACCGTAGCAGGTCTGGCTGAACAGATCGAAGTGACCACCTCTCAGATCATCATGACTCTGATGAAGATGGGTATCATGGCGAACATCAACCAGAACCTGGACGAAGACACCGCCATCCTGGTAGGTGCTGAACTGGGTGTGAATATCGTAATCAACACGGTATTCGAAGAAGAAGAGGAAGAAGGTCTGGAAGTCTTTGAAGATAAGGAAGAAGACCTGAAGCCCCGTCCGCCCATCATTACCGTTATGGGTCACGTTGACCACGGTAAGACCTCTCTGCTGGATGCCATCAGAAGCACCAACGTAACTGCTCGTGAAGCAGGTGGTATTACCCAGCACATCGGTGCATCCGAAGTTACTCTGAACGGCCAGAAGATCGTATTCCTGGATACCCCGGGTCACGAAGCCTTCACCGCAATGCGTGCTCGTGGTGCTCTGGTAACCGACATCGCTGTACTGGTTGTTGCTGCTGACGACTCCGTTAAGCCGCAGACCATCGAATCCATCAGCCACGCGAAGGCTGCAGGCGTTCCCATCATCGTTGCTATCAACAAGATGGATAAACCCTCTGCAAACCCCGACCGCGTTAAGCAGGACCTGACCGAACACGGTATTTTGGTAGAAGACTGGGGTGGTGACACCATCTGTGTTCCCGTATCCGCAAAGACCGGCGACGGTATCGTAAATCTGCTGGAAATGATCCTGTTACAGGCTGAAATGCTGGAACTGAAGGCAAATCCCGACCGTATGGCTATGGGTACCGTCATCGAAGCTCGTCTGGATAAGACCAAGGGCCCCGTTGCTACCCTGCTGGTAACCAACGGTACCATGCAGACCGGTATGTCCGTCGTTGCAGGTACCTGCAGCGGTAAGATCCGTCTGATGACCGACTTCAAGGGCGACACCATCCGCAAGGCTGGTCCGGCCACCGCAGTAGAAATCCTGGGTCTGACCGAAGTTCCTGAAGCTGGTGACGAATTCCACGCAATGAAGAACGACAAGCTGGCTCGTGAAATCGCAGAAAAGCGTCGTACCAAGCTGCGTGAAGAAGTTCTGGCTAAGAACTCCGCAACCACTCTGGAAGCACTGTTCAGCCAGATGGCAGAAGGCGGAGTGAAGGATCTGAACCTGATCATCAAGGCTGACGTACAGGGTTCCGTAGGTGCTCTGATCCAGTCCCTGGAAAAGCTGCAGAACGAAAACGTACGCGTAAGAATCGTTCACTCCGGCGTAGGTACCGTAAACGAATCCGACGTTACCTTAGCAAGCACCTCCAATGCCATCATCATCGGCTTCAACGTACGTCCTTCCACCGCTGTTACCACCATGGCTGACAGAGAAGGCGTTGAAATCCGTACCTACAGAATCATCTACGAAGTACTGGATGACATCGAAGCTGCAATGAAGGGTATGTTAGACCCCGTATTCAAGGAAGTTGTTCTGGGTAAGATCGAAATCAGAACTACCTTCAAGGTTCCCGGCGTAGGTACCATCGGTGGTGCATACGTTCTGGAAGGTAAGGTACAGAGAAACGCTCAGATCCGTCTGGTGCGTGACGGTATCGTTGTTCACGAAGGTAAGATCTCCTCTCTGAAGAGATTCAAGGACGACGCTAAGGAAGTTGCTCAGGGCTTCGAATGCGGTATCGGTATCGAAAGCTATAACGACATCAAGGAAGGCGACATCATCGAAGCCTTCAAGATGGAAGAAATCGAAAGAAAATAATAAAAGGAGAACTGTATGGGAAAAGGTTACAGACCGGGCAGATTGGGTGAAGAGATCCGTAAGGTGACCAGCGACCTGCTTCTGCGCGAACTGAAAGATCCCCGGTTCACAAAGAATATGGTAAGCGTAACCGCTGTCGACGTATCCTCCGACGGCAGCTACGCTACGCTTTACCTGACCGCCTTTGGACTGGGTAAGAATTCTGAACTGACTCAGGAAGAAAAGAACGGTATCTTAGACGCCTTCCAGAGAGCGAAGGGTAAGATCCGTACCGAGATCGGACGCAAGGTCAAGCTGCGTCACGTTCCGGAACTGCTCTTCAAGTTCGACACATCGATGGAATACGGAAGACACATGGAAGAGGTTCTCAGTAAACTGAACATCCCCAAGGATGAAGAACCGGAAGTGGATTTCGATGACGAGGATGAAGATGAAGAATAAATTCATAAAGGAGCCGGAACGCATGAAGGCGCTGGCTCACGTAGTAAACAGCAGCGATTCCGTCCTGCTGTTTCCTCATTCTAAAATGGACGGTGATGCGGCAGGCTCCTGTGGAGCTCTGTGTGCAGCGCTGCGCAATCAGGGAAAGCAGGCCTACATCTTCTGCGATGAAGTGGTTCCTGCCAACCTGCAGTTCCTGGTGAAGGATTTCATCACTGCGGATCCTCAGATCTTTGAGGTTCCCGGTCTTTGCATGGCTGTGGACTGCGGCGATGTAAGCCGTTTTTCCAGCCGGAAGGATGTGTTCCTTCGCGGAGCAGGTTTTGCATGCCTGGATCATCACGAAAACGGCGGACAGTTTGAAAATGCTGTCTGCTATGTGGATTCTAGGAGCGCTTCCACCGGGGAACTGATGCTGCAGCTGCTTCTGGAGATGGGTGTGGAAATCACCCCGTTCATGGCAGATGCACTGTACGCAGCTATCACCACCGACACCGGAGATTTCCGGTTCAGCAACGCTTCCAAAGAAACTCACGAAGCGGTAGCCATGCTCTATGATTTCGGCCTGGATCATGCGAAGGTTTGCAACGAAATCTACGATAACGAGCGCATGGAAAAACTGCGGATGCATTCTCTGGCCATCGCCGACATGGAGATGATTGCCGGAGG
>JAFOGM010000277.1 GCA_017386805.1 Bacillota bacterium | reverse complement strand
CGGGTTGCCCCGGAGGAAGCGTAAGCCATGCATGAACTGGGAGTTCTGATGCGGGCGGTACGAACCGTGGACCAAATGGCGAAAAAACACAACATAGATAAGGTGAAGCATATTACGCTGGCGGTGGGGGAAGAATCCACCTTCGTTCCGGCATACTTTGAAAAGTTGTTTCCTGCAGCCATCGATGCCTTCGAAACCATGGAAGAGGCGGTGTTGAAGATCGAAATGGTGGAAGGAAAAGGGCTGGTCATCAAAGATTTTGGATATTAAGTTAAGGAAAATTACGAATGAGAGCGGAGTTAAAAGAAGAAGTACATGTAGAAAAGCATAGCGTGACCATGTTGGAACGCGTTATGCAGGCTTCCAATATCGACGAAGAAGGCAACGTCCTCTATCTGGACCAGGAACGCCTGGAACGGAAAGAACTGGGGATGCCTTTATATAAAAATCATCCCAATGGGTTGGGAATCTATAACTTTTTCAAAGAACACATTTGGTACATGAGTAAAAAGCGCTGGCCCATTGCGCTGAAACTGTATCGGATGTTCATCAAGTATTCCACCTGGCTGAGAGAAGATGGGTGGAAGCGTAACTTCTACAAGAAGGGGATCATGATCGCACCAGAAATGGAAAAGCAGACCAGTACGGTGGTGATGCCTCTGAATGTGGATCTGACAGAAGCCGGCGAAAAGGTGGTCGTTCCCATGGACCTGATCAAGGAATCCCTGAAGGGAATCGATTATATCGCAGGAATGGACCAGTGTCTCTGCAGAGAAGCCACCGGTTGTAACGATTATCCCCACGATGTGGCTTGCTTGTTCTTCGGCGACGGCGGCCGTACCGTAGTGAAGCACGGTCTGGCTCATCAGTTGACCTATGAAGAAGCCTGCGCCCGCGTGGACAAAGCGGCAGAAGCCGGTCTGATGGGTCAGGCAGTCTGGATCGAAGTGGAACAGCTCCTCTGGGGGATCCGCAACGACCACATGGACCAGATGCTGGAAATCTGCTTCTGCTGTCCCTGCTGCTGCATTACCATGAACCTGGCCAGAGCAGCCAAGCCGGAAGACCGCTTCATCTTCCATCCCTCCGGATGGACAGCGGTACCGGATCGGACCAAGTGTATCGGATGCCGGGAGTGCAGCCCCGAAGTCCACGGTTGCCCCATGGAGGCAATCACCTTCGGTGAGGATGGCCGCGTGATGATCGACCAGGAAATCTGTGTGGGCTGCGGTATCTGTAAGACCAAGTGCCCTCACGATGTGATCAAGCTGAAGCAGACCATGCCCATGCGCAAGGATCTCCACGAATATTATCTGAAGGAATTCAGCATCGACCTGAAGCTCTGGGACAAGGCGGAGGAAAGAGAATAATGCAGGAAATCAAAATCATTGAAGTAAAAGAAAGCGTCTTTGCGGACAACAACGCCGACGCAGAACGGTTGAGAGCGCAGTTAAAGGAAGAAAAAACCTTCTTATTAAATGTGATGTCCTCTCCGGGATCGGGAAAGACCACCACGCTGCTGGCGCTGGCCAAAGAACTGGAAGGAAAACTGCGCTGGGCAGTCATGGAAGCGGACATCGATTCTGTTGTCGATGCGGAAACCATGAAGACGGCGGGCGTGGAAGCCATTCAGATCCACACCGGAGGCATGTGTCACCTGGATGCAGATATGACGCGGCAGGGGTTATCCCAGCTGGATCGCAGCGAACTGGATCTGGTGGTTCTGGAGAACGTGGGGAATTTGGTTTGTCCGGCGGAATTCGACACGGGGTCTGTTAAAAATATGACGATTTTATCCGTTCCGGAAGGTGATGATAAGCCCTTGAAGTATCCGTTGATGTACGAAACCTGCGATCTTTTGGTAATCAATAAGATCGACGTTCTGGACTATTTTGATTTCGATTGCGAAAAAGTTGTGGAGTACGCAAAGCGCCGTAATCCCAACATTGAGGTGCTTTTCGTCTCCGCGCGAACGGGAGAAGGGATTCCGGAGCTGGCAGGATGGATTTTCCGTCAGGTAACGGCCTGGAATGTGTAAAAAAACTCAAAAACGATGG
>JAFOGM010000276.1 GCA_017386805.1 Bacillota bacterium | reverse complement strand
CGCAGGCGGCTCAGATCCTGATGAATTACATGATGAAAAACTAATACGCATCAAAAAACCTCCACTGGACTCAGCGGAGGTTTTCTTCGTTTTTGAATGATTGTTTCAGTTATTTCGCTTCTGGTAATACATAAAGCGGATTGTGGAGGATCAGCAGGATCTGATCTTCCATGGCGTAGACGTCATACATGATGGAGTCGTCGAATTCGTCCGGAATGGATAACAGGAATTCGCCGTCGCCCAGAATGGTTTCTTCTTCGCCGCAGACAGCGTAAGCGTTGTCAGCCAGATACAGGACGCGGTTGATGGCGTAGCTGGATACGGTGTAGGTACCGTCGTCATTGGCCTTAGAAGAAGCTTCTTTCGGATGGAGAATGATCTGAGGGGCACCGTCTTCGGCAGTGCTCAGTTCCACGGAACCGATCAGATGTTCTGCACCGTCGGTCAGAAGCATGTCGGAGTATTCTTCTACCAGGTATTCGTAGGTGATGTCACCATTATCGAGAGAACCTTCTCCCATGGGGGCGCCGCAGGCTGTCAGTAACCCCAAAAGACAGACCAGAAGCAGGGCGATGCTGCTGTATAAGTGATGTTTTTTCATATGATTTTCCCAACCTTCCTTTTGATAGTCGCACACGGAATTGGAATGGATTTCCTTTGTCTTCTTACCCCTATTGTAGTACTGAAGAATCCAATTTTCAATGGATTTTATCGATGTCATACAAGTGTAATATATGGTATAATCGAAGGCAATACTACCGCTTATTTTGTGGTTTTTTGTCGAAAAAAGAGGAACTTTATGAAATATAAAAAGATTTGTGAAGGGGTATTTTTGGACCGCCCCAATCGGTTCATTGCCAACGTTCTGATCCATGGAAAAGAGGAACGGGTCCATGTGAAAAATACGGGAAGATGCCGCGAATTGCTGCCGCCGGGAGCAAGGCTTTGGCTGGAGGATTTCTCCGACGCCGAAGGCGCCAGAAAGACGAAGTACGATGTGATTGCCGTGGAGAAGAAGGTGGGCGATGGATCGCTGATGATCAATATGGATTCCCAGGCGCCGAACAAAATTGCGGAAGAAGCGCTGTTGAACGGCTGGCTGAAGCTGCCGGGATTTGGAAATGAACTGTCGCTGGTGAAGAGGGAGAAGACCTTCGGGTCATCCCGGTTCGATCTGTATGTGGAGGGTTGTGATTCCACGGATCCTGAGAAGACAAAAAAGGCGTTTGTGGAAGTCAAGGGCTGTACGCTGGAGAATGACGGTGTGGCAATGTTTCCTGATGCGCCCACGGAACGCGGGGTGAAGCACATCCGGGAATTGATCGAAGCAAAAAAAGCGGGCTATGAAGCGGCGATTTTGTTCGTCATCCAGATGAAAGGCGTGACTGTGTTCCGCCCCAACGACATCACCCATCCCCAGTTCGGGGAAGCGCTTCGCGAGGCAGCCGCTGCCGGCGTCCACATTCTGGCTTACGACTGTCACGTGGTTCCCGGCGTGGTGGAATTGCGGGATCCGGTCCCTGTGGATCTGACCAAGTGGGCTTAGCCGAACGCAAATAAAAAGAAAAAGAGCTGACGCTCTGAAAGTTACAACTTTCGGACGTCAGCTCTTTTTGTGTTTAAATGCCTACACAGCTTGTTGTGGTCTGCCCTCCGCAGCCACAGTTAGACCGGGGCTGGGATTCATCGCGGTCAGCTCCGGACCGTGGTCTTCCGCAGACACAATCGGGGGCGAAGGGGTTCGTGGTATCGCCGTCGTCGTCCTGTGCTGCCGCCAGAGCTTCTTCCGTACCGTCGCAGGGGAGCATCGCTTCACAGGCGGTGACGCAGAACAGGGACTTGCGGATCACTTCTGCCGCAATGGTGGGGCTGATGACCAGGGTTCCGCCCAGGATCAGGTTGGAAGAAACGGAACTTCCTGGAGCAGCATCGGGATCCACAGTCAAGGTGGGGTTCAGGATCTGGGCCATGGCACCGAACTGGAAGTGGATCGTGGGAGAGATTCCATTGGTTGCACAGGGAAGGCTCAGTTTCGGGATGGCGAAGTTGGAGACTGTTGTTGCGGGAAGGGGAACAAAGGTGCCGGCATTGTTGACGAATTCGGCTTTGAAACAGCAGCTCTTACCGCTGCTGGTCACCGTACCTTCCAGGACGATGCGGAGACGAATCGACCAGGGACCGACGGCGCTTGCCAGGAAGAAGGTCTTTGTGGGGAGACCGAAATCCATGCAGCAGCTGCGCTGGATCTGGTTGATCAGTCCGGTAGTGGAGGCAACGTACTGGCCGTTTTCGCTGGTGATGGTATCCACGGCGATACCGTTTACGGTCACCTGAGAAGGAGCCAGCGGACCGTCCAGAAGGAACTGTTCCGGAATGACATAGGCGTTATTTACCACGAAGGTGGAGGAAAGATCCACACCGCAGTTGTCGCCGCAGCCACAGCCGCAGCAGGGATCGTTGGCAGTCAGCGTAGCTGTATAGGTTTCAGGCGTGGTGGT
>JAFOGM010000275.1 GCA_017386805.1 Bacillota bacterium | reverse complement strand
TTATACTCCAGCAGCTGGTTCCTGCGTTCCCTTCAGGAATTCCCGCAGTTCTGCACTGCAATTATTCTGATGGAACATCATCAATACCAGATCCACGTCTCTGTATTCCAAAAGACCGTAGAAATCTCTGGGTTCTTTGTAGTAGCGGGGATCCACAATATTGACTTCCCGATAGATCGAAGAGAAATAATCGGTCATGGGATTTTCCAGCGAATCTTTCAGGATCAGAATACACTGATCCACTTTGGGATTTTCGTTGATGATCCGATAATAGCCGCGATTCATAGTCGCCAGATTGTTATAATCGATTTCCGTCGCCTCTGGATCCACCAGACCAGAACCAACGACGGTTTCGCGAGGTACGGACTGGGTCGCTCCCAGCATGACGTAATAAGATAAATCTTCCGGCGTATCATATTCGTAATAAGGAATCATTTCCTCCATGGAGAACAAGTTGGAGAAGCGGCGATTCAGGTCACCCTGGAACAGATAGCGTTCGCTGTAATCTTTCCACCAGAAATCTTCCAGACTTGCATCCGTTTCCAAAATCCCCTGTTCCACCATGGATGCACTGATATGGCGGGCAGCCACAAACGCACCATAGGGATTCCAGTGGAAGTCGGTTTTGAAGTAGAAGTTCTTTCGTTCTTCCAAATCGAAATTCTCCAGCATATATTCACTGACATCAATGGTGGTTACATCCTCCAAGGTGCCTAACTGTTCTAAAAGCTGCGCCTTGTTTTTGAAACTATTATTGTTATCAATCAATCCATTTTCGATCTGATGAAGCAGGTCGTTTTTCTGGGGAAGCACCGCGTATACAAAGGGAATATCCACCTTTTCTTTGGCCTGTCGGATCACGGAAGTCAACCATCCCCATTGTTCATTGGGAACCTCATAAATATGAGTCATCAGCCATTCACTGTCTGCCAGGTACACGTTTCTCAAAAAGATCTTTCTTTGAGCCATCTCCAGCTGGGAATAGAATTTTAAGAATTCATCCCGGTTGGGGAACTGGTCTACCACATATTCCGTGATTTCCCCGGTATACTTTTGGATCGCACCAGAGGTGATCTCCACATCCTCTTCCAATTCCGGCATCTGCATCAGCTCGCGATTTTCCACTTCACTGATCTCCTGATCCGGAAGCGTCATACTCTGATATGTGAACCACCCTAAAATCAGAAAGAAGGGCAGGATCACCAATAAATTATGTAATTTTTTCATGTCCATCCTCCTTTCTTAGAATCGGAAATAAATAAACGGATTGTAAGTGGCATTGACCAGGAATAAGGTACATGCCATCAGCGCACATGTAACAAATATACCTTTCGCCAGGCTGCGTACCGGCGGCCAACAAACAGCCCCTGCTTTTTCCGTAAACCATTTCACCGCTGGCACTGCACCGATCATGGCACAGACTAATACATAGCGATTGTCGTGAACGTACATGCGAGCCGTGGGATCCATCAGATATTCCGCATTTCCAAACAGACGGGAGAAATACAAGCCAGCTTCCGCCACCGTTTCACTGCGGAACAACACCCAGCCCATGATCACCAGGAATACGGTAGTCGCATGTGTCACCGGCCGTGGGATATTACGCTTCTCGAAACCAATTACTTTTTCAAAGCAAATCAAAATTCCGTAATACAATCCCCAAAGAACGAAGGTCCAGTTGGCGCCATGCCACAGACCCGTCAAAGCCCAGACAACGAACAGATTCCGAAGCCCTTTCCAGCGACCCACACGACTACCTCCCAGAGGGATGTACACGTAGTCACGGAACCAGCTACCCAAGGAAATATGCCAGCGTCTCCAGAACTCCGATACGGACTTGGAAATATACGGATAGTTAAAGTTTTCGTTGAAATGGAAGCCCATCATACGTCCCATCCCAATGGCCATGTCGGAATATCCACCAAAGTCGTAGTAGATCTGAAGGGAGTAGGCAATCAACCCCACCCATGCTGTCGCCGTGGAGATGTCCAGGCCCAGTGTTGTCCAGATGGTGTCCGCCAGCTGACCCAGCTGGTTTGCCAGGAGAACCTTCTTGGAGAGACCGATCATGAAGCGATAGATTCCATCAGCCACGTCGTCCAGACTTACCTGGCGCTGGGTGATTTCACGGTTCACATCGT
>JAFOGM010000274.1 GCA_017386805.1 Bacillota bacterium | reverse complement strand
CTTCTCTGGTACCTGCCGGCTTCCTGACCACACATCTCTTCGGCGTATTCTTACCGCTGGGGATCTGCATCGGGGCCATCGGCAGTATCATTTCCATGAGACGATTCTTAGATACGTAATAGACATATAAGGGGGATAACAATGAGACGAGGGATACGATTTATTGCATTTGTTCTGGTTTTGATCCTGGTAATTTCCTTCTGGACTGCGGGGATCGGTTTCGCAACCAATTCCAGCCAGAGTAAGCTGGATAAGCTCAACGACAAGATCGACGATGCAGAAAAAGAACTGGCTGCCGGAAAGAAGGAGTCCAAGTCTCTGGCTTCTGAAATCGAAAAGCTGGAACGCCAGATCAAAAATAAGGAAAAGGAACTGGATAACATTCAGGGGGATATCAGTTCCACCCGTTCTGAAATCGGTACCACCCAGACGGAAATGCAGGTGGTCCAGGAACAGATGATGGAGCAGAATGCCAATATGAATGATCGCCTGAGAACCATGTACAAGAACGGAAACACCGGAATGCTGGAAGTTCTTCTGGGTTCGAAGGATCTGTCTTCTCTGGTGACCAACATCGACATGGTATCTAGAATTTACGACAGCGATACGGAAGTTCTCAAGACCATGCAGGAAACATACAATACACTGGAACAGCACAAAAAGAAGCTGGAAGAACTGACTGTCAGCCTGAAGTCCCAGGAAGCCTCTGCGAAGGCGAAGCAGGACGAAATGGAAGCAGAACAGGATGTCATCAACAAAAAGAAAAAGGAAATCGATAAGGATAACAAAGAACTGGAAAAGATGATCGACGAATTCCAGAAGGAAGCCGATGCGCTGACCAAGGAAATCCAGGGCTTACAGTCCACCGGAACCAAGTACACCGGCGGAAAGATGACCTGGCCGTCTCCTGGATATAGCAGAATCACTTCTCAGTACGGAAACCGTATCCATCCGGTTCTGAAGACCAAGAAATTCCACGCTGGTATGGACATCGGTGTTCCCAGCGGAAACAAAATCGTAGCAGCTGCCTCCGGTAAGGTCATCAAGGCCGCTTACAGCGGAAGCTACGGTAACATGATCATGATCGACCACGGCGGCGGTATCGTTACCCTGTATGCTCACAACTCCAAACTGCTGGTAAAGGTGGGCGCACAGGTCAGTGCAGGACAGCAGATTGCTGTTTCCGGGGCAACCGGCCGCGTGACCGGGCCGCATCTCCACTTTGAAGTCCGTGTCAACGGGAACTACGTGGATCCGATGAAGTATCTGAAATAAGACATAACGAAGGGTCATCTCAGACAGGGCGATCGCCCTGGAGGTGACTCTTTTATCATATCGAGAGGAATGGGAAAGAAGTTATGAAGGAATGGATCTATCCGGAAGAGGATGCCTTCGGAGAATATAAGGACGCGGATCAAATCGTGGCGGATATTTTACGGCGCCGCGGGATCGAAGATGCCGATCAGCTGATCGAATTCTTAAGCGATGCTCCGAAGCTGACTCACGATCCGTTTTTAATGAAAAACATGAAGCCTGCGGTACTGCGTATCGTTAAGGCACTTCAGAAGAAAGAGAAAATCTGTATTTACGGCGATTACGATGCCGATGGAGTCACAGCGACCTCCCTGCTTCTGACCGTCTTTGCGCGGCTGACCAGAAATGTGATTTACTACATCCCGTCGCGGTTTGATGAAGGTTACGGCCTGAACAAAGAAGCCATGCGTCTGATTGCCGGGCAGGGGGTGAATCTGATCATTACTGTGGACTGCGGCAGCGTCTCCTGCGAAGAGGTGGAGCTGGCCAAAGAACTGGGGATGGACGTGATCGTTACGGACCACCACAGCACCAACGGAAGACAGACCGTAGACACGATCCTGTTGAATCCCAAGCAGGAGGACTGTACCTATCCCTTCAAGGAACTGTGTGGCTGCGGGGTTGCCTTCAAGCTGGCTCAGGCGCTGCAGAGGGTGCTGAAAAAGAACGACGGAACTCCGGCCATCGACAAAGCCATGCTCAACAGCCTTCTGGACCTGGTTGCCATCGGTACGGTGGGGGACATCGTGGCTCTGCAGGATGAGAACCGCACTCTGGTGAAGTATGGTCTGAAGACACTGAACCGGAACCAGCGACCGGGATTGAAGCGCCTGTTGGAGGGTGTTCGCCTGGAAGCGGGAAATCTGACATCGGAAAATATCGCATTCATTATCGTTCCGCATCTGAACGCGGCTGGGCGTATGATGTCGGCCAAAACCGGTGTGGAGCTGCTCACGTCGCAGATGTCCTCGCCGGAAGAAGCCAAGCGTCTGGAAGAACTGGTGGATGCTCTGATCGAAAATAATAAACAGAGAAAAAAGGTCCAGGAAGAAACCTACCGCCAGTGTATGGCCCTGCTGGAAGAACGCCGTCTGGCCCAGCCGGAGGAAGATCTGTTCCACGTCATTGAAGCCAGAGAGGCTCATGAGGGAATCACCGGGATCGTTGCCGGAAAGATCAAGGACGCTACGGGAAAGCCTACGATCATCGTAACGCCTTCCGGAGATGGATTCTTAAAGGGAACCGGCCGCAGTATTCCTGGATTGAATCTCTTTGAAATGCTCAGCCAGGTGGACGTACTGTTCGAACGGTTCGGCGGCCATGCGGGAGCCTGTGGGTTCCTGATGAAAGAGGAACATCTGGAAGCCTTGAGAGATTCCATGAATACCCAGGTGAAGATCGCCATGGAGATCGATCCTGCGGTGTTGGTTCCCAAGGTGAAGATCGATGCAGTCATCACCGGGGAACAGATGACCATGGAGCTGGTGAAAAAACTGCAGATGCTGGCGCCCTTCGGCCAGAAGAACCCCAAGCCGGTGATCGCCATTAACGATGTCTGCATCAATAACATCAATTACATGGGAGATAAGCAGCAGCATGCCCGCTTCAAGGCCCAGACGGAAGAAGAGACTACCTTCGACTGTGTCCTGTTCCAGAAGGCGCAGGACATGGGAGAGTTTCTCTTTGAAGAATCCTTCGTCAGTCTGGCAGGCTGCGGAGAAATCAATGTGTGGAACGGTACGGAACGATTGCAGTTCCAGGTGACGGACATACAATAAAAATTGCGTCCCGAAGGATGGGTCGAAAGGTATGGAACTATGGAAGAAAAGAAACGGAATTCAGGCTTTGGAAAAGGCCTGATCACAGGCATTTTGATCTCGGCCCTGGCCTGCGGAGCCTTTTTCGGCTTCAGCGGCTTCGGTCTGATCGACAGAAAAGGTGCGGAAGAATATCTGTATTTAAAAGAGACCTACGGCTTTGCGGAAGCATTGAAGAAGGTGGTAAAGGACCAGTTCTATGTACCCGTAGAGGATGAAGAAGCTCTTCTCAGCGGAATGTACAAAGGCCTGGTGGCTGGATTGGACGACCCCTATTCGGAATATTTGACCGAAGAGGAATTTAAGACGCTGATCGACCAGCTGCAGGGGAACTACAGCGGTATCGGGGTCACCATGTCCGCCAATGAAGAGGATTACATCGAAGTTATTTCCGTTACCGACCAGTCCCCGGCCCAGAAGGCAGGGATCCGTACGAAGGACCTGATCATCGGCGTGGATGGCGTCACGTATACCGGTGGCCAGATGTCCGCAGCGGCAGAAAAGATCCGCGGTGAAAAGGATACCATGGTCAAGAAGGAATCCAGATCCAGCTGTGGAAATTCTTCTCTTCCAAATACGGAGCAGACGCGAAGCAGAGCACCATCTCCTTCTGAGAAGCAAACAATTAAGCCGTTCTCACCGCTTAATGCTTGACTTACCTGATTGGAGACAGGAATTGCATCAACCATTTCTGCTTTTCCAATGGATACATGTCGGTCAATTAATCGAATCAGTGTACGAACAGCAGTAGAAATAATATCTGTAAATGGTTTGCCATCTTCTGGTATGAATAAAGGAATAATTCGATCTACTTCATCGCTCTTTAAATCTTCTAATTCAGAGTTGCTGTATCCATTAGCCTGACGGAATTCATTCACCAGAGCGTCAACGTCCTCCATGGCAACATATCCGTTATCTACCAGTGTCTGAATGAACATTAAGTAGCTATTTCCCTGTTTCTTTAAAAGTTTGCCGATTTGTTCATCGGTCAGATATCTTTTGGATACGGCAATATCACCAAAACGCTGATCCATAACAGCCTGAAGTCTATTTACTTCAAACGAGCAAAAGCAATTCTTAAAACTCTTGAAGATAATGACCTTATGAAACCTAAAATGGTTACTGAAATTCCGGAAGAAAAAGAACCTGAAATCCAGATGTCATTTGAGTCAAATTCAAGAGAATATATT
>JAFOGM010000273.1 GCA_017386805.1 Bacillota bacterium | reverse complement strand
TCTTTCCCTGTCAGAAAATCCTTCAGTGCAATTATCCAACGTTCCACGGTCTCACCGCCCTCTGTTTCTTATCTTTTCCTTCCACTTTTTCAGTGTTTCTTTTATCTTACTGCATATAACCGCTATTACATAAAGAACGCCGAGGCATACCATCATTATGTACTTGCCTTCCCCTCGAATATGGTCTCGCTTTCCTTCCTCTGGCTGTGCAAAAAATTCTTTTGGATCAGTCACAGCCATGTGCAAAGCTAGTAATAAAATCACCGCAAGAAAACCATAACCAACGACTTCCCCCGCAATATGCAGTTTGTTCTTGACCGGTTTCTTCGCTAAAGGTTCCAAGGACTCAGTATCTAAAGCTTCTTCCTGATCCGTCACACCCTTCTTGTCTATTCTCTTAATCTTCTTTTTCATCGTATTCACTCACTTTCCGGCAACCCGCCTGCGGCGGGTTGATGGCGCCGGTTAATTCCTCGAACACTTCTCCGCGTCGATTGCCAGGACCAGCATCAATGCGCAGAGAGCGTCGTTGGGATCGTACACATCGATCGTATACGTATCGGTCCAGTTCCAGATTTCCTTGGAAACGGTGGCCACGTCGTGGCTTGCGGCATTCACGATATTGTAGTCCCATTCCAGCCAGTCGCCTTCCACGTGCCAGCCGTTATAGTCGATATCGAACTTCGGCTGGAAGAAGGTGAACTCCTTGGAGATGCTGCCCACATAATTCTCGCCCAGATACATTTCAAACTTCGGAAGCCAGGTCAGGACTTTCTCCTTGATATAGCCCACTTCTGCACCATTGGCGTCGTAGATCCGCAGAAGGTGACCCCAGGCCAACTCTCCCTGCACTGTAAACACCACATTCCCCGCTTCGTCATAAATATCGTAGCTGCAGAACCACGAAAACATTCTTTGCTTAAATAACAGTTTCATCTCTAATCTCCTTATCTATGGAACCGCCGTCTATTCCCCCTGCGGTTCCGTCCCATTCACATTATAGATCCAGGTGGATACCATTTCCTCCTTGTCATAGGGCCAGTCTTCCAACAGTTCACTCACAGTTTCCTCGTCTCTGTGGCCGTTCACCAGAAGTTCCTCGTCGCTGATCCACCAGATGTCCTGAACACCGGCAGAGTTCTCGGTTTCCGCTGGTGCTTCCAGTTCCGCGATCATCTTCTGTTCCTTCAGATCGTAGACCTGGAAATAACGATCCCAGGTTTCATCGTTGGGCGCATACAGGAACGCAAATAAATTCCCAGCGGGATTCAGACCGCCGTCGCCGGCACGCATGATGACGCGTCCCTCTCCCAGCGAGATTTGAGCCAGCGTTTCAAAAACGCCCTCGCCCTGATATTCCGTGATCCAAATGTTTTGGCTTTCCCCTTCCATATACGTCAGCTTGTCTCCCCGAAGTTCCATGATATGGGGCTGATCCGTTTCCATGTTCACCAGACGTTCCTCGCCGCGAGTATTGATTACAACAAAATCGGTCCCCAAAGCACCATTGCGG
>JAFOGM010000272.1 GCA_017386805.1 Bacillota bacterium | reverse complement strand
GCTGGGAGGCCATGGCGGAACAGGCTGCAGCCGACCACCCGGATCAGTACCAGATCCTCATGTACGGCGACAGCCCTCTGGCGCTGAAAAACCGCATCGACTTTGCCCTGCCCATTTTACATGGACCCTTCGGAGAAGACGGGACCATCCAGGGCTTGTTTGAAATCATGGATATCCCCTACGGCGGCTGCGGCGTATTGAGCAGCGCTGTGGCCATGGATAAGATCGTGGCAAGAGATACCTTCGCCATGGCAGGACTGGCGCAGCCCCGCTACATCCGCACCAACCGGGAAGAGATCCAGGCGGATCCCCAGGCGCTGATGGACCGCGTGGAAGAGATCTGCGGTTATCCCTGCTTCATCAAACCGGCAAACATGGGCTCCTCGGTGGGTCTGTCCAAGGCGAAAGACCGCGGTCAGCTGGAAGCGGCGCTGGAACTGGCTCTGCGCTACGACCGACGGATCCTCATCGAAGAGGGGATTGATTGCCGCGAGATCGAAACGGCAGCTCTGGGTAATTACGGCGCGGAATTCGGCGCCATCGAAGAGATCATCTCCGCCAACGAAGAATTTTACGATTATGAGTCCAAGTACCAGGCCGGGAACAAGACCCGCCTCTGCATTCCTGCCGAACTGACACCGGAACAGGAAAAGGAAGTCCTGGAAATGGCTCAGATCGCTTACAAAGCCATCGACGGTACGGGTCTGGCCCGCATCGATTTTCTGATGGATAAACATACGGGAAAGCTGTACATCAATGAAATCAATACCATGCCCGGCTTTACCAAATACAGTATGTTCCCCCTGCTGTGGCAGGAAACCGGGATGACATACGCAGAACTTATCGAAAGGATCGTGGAATTAGGCTATGAAAGATATCATGCTAAAAATCGTAAGTAGACAGGTGACCAACGACGGCACCGGCCCTGCGGACGAACAGGTCATGGAATTCGCCACCGAAGGCCAGCTGTACGAACGCAACGGCTCTACGTATCTGTTATACAAAGAAACGGAAATGTCCGGCCTGGAAGGATGCACCACCTCGCTGAAGGTGAAGGGCGAAACCGTCCGCATGAAGCGTTACGGGGAGATGCTGCCCATCGATACCGTGATGGAATTCCAGAAGGGAAAGCGCTATGAAGGGATGTACGAAACTCCCTATGGAGCCTTCCAGATGGAGATCCTGACCAACAGTGTGGATAACCGCCTGCACGAAGGTGCGCTGAACATCGACTACGCCATCAGCTTAAAGGGACTGGTGGAAACCCACTCCCAGCTGAACATCACCATTCTGGAGCAGTAACATGAAGAAGAATAAAACAATGGTCCGCGCCCTGGCTTTCCTCATCGTCATCGTGATGATCGTGACCACGGTGATGATGAGTCTGACCATGGTCTTCGGGGCTTCTCCCTACGTGTATGGGGCGGCTTCCGATGTGACCGATGAGGTGACTCTGGACGAAGAACTGGATCACATGGCCGATCTGATGGGCCAGATCCGGAAGTTATATAAAGATAAGGTAAGTTTCGAAACGCTGGTGAACGGTGCCTACCAGGGCATTTTTGAAGCTCTGAACGACCCCTACAGCGAGTACTTCGAAACCAAGGAAGAAAAAGACGCTTACATCGATCAGGCCAGCGGTG
>JAFOGM010000271.1 GCA_017386805.1 Bacillota bacterium | reverse complement strand
TTCAGTTCCACTTCACCGGTGGGGATGTTGGGGTTCACAGTGGAGGGGTCTCTCTTGATGACAGTACCTTCCACGGAAATAACGGTTTCCTTACCCAGGTCGCCGATCATTTCGTCGGTTACAACTACCTGAGTCACACCGTAGTGGTCTCTCAGGTCGATGAAGACGATACCACCGTGGTTACGGATGGTGGAGATCCAACCAGCCAGACGAACTTCCTGATCGATGTCATCTAAACCGATGGCAGCACAGGTACGGTTACGGTATCTGTTATCGATCTTGATGGGTGCGAAGTTCACATCCTGCAGAGCAGCCTTTCTCTTTTCAGCTGCTTCCTGAGCCTTGCGTGCTTCTTCCAGCTTTGCATTCTGTGCAGCTGCTTCCGCATCCGCTTCTGCCTGCGCAGCTTCTTCTGCAGCCTTTGCTTCTGCTGCTGCCTTTTCAGCCGCTTCCTTGGCTCTCTTTTCTTCCTTCTTCGCCTTCTTATCCTTTACAGGTGCAGCGTTTTCAAAGCCTTCCGGCATCGGTGCTGCATCTACCTTTTCCTTTAAGATACCGCTGATGGTTTCGGGACGAGCCTTACCCTTCAGCTCTCTCATGCACATACCCACCAGGAAGTCCATAGCCTTGGGCTTACCGTTCTTATAGTCAGCGATGGAAGCCGGGTAGGAGGCAACCACGCGTTCCGCGGTTTCGGTGATCAGTGCGATATCTTCCACAACGATCATGTTGTGTTCCTTTGCGTAGGTTTCCGGATCCACGTTGTCCTTGAAGATGGCTTCGATGATTTCCTTTTCGGACTTACGGCTGATCTTACCAGCGGTTACCAGAGCAATCGCTCCAGCCAGCTTTTCTGCATCGATCTTCAGTTCTTCGGGAGCCAGACCAGCTTCCTTCATCAGCTTCAGAACGTCACCGGTCACTACGTTAGCAGCTTCGTTCACATCCTGGCCGGTCGCTACGATGCCTTCGAACAGCTGAGCCAGTTCCTTCGCAGCGGTGATAACTGCTGCCTTATCAGCAGCAACGCCCAGTTCGGAAACGTAGCGCTGGCGCTTTGCCTGCGGCAGTTCCGGTAAGGATGCCAGGGATTCGTTGTACCATTCTTCGGAGATGGATACGGGAAGCAGGTCCGGATCCGGGAAGTAACGGTAGTCCTGTGCATTTTCCTTGGAACGCATTGCCACGGATTCGCCTTCTTCGTCGTTCCAACGACGGGTTTCCTGAGTTACCTTACCGCCAGCTTCGATCAGGTTGATCTGTCTCTGGCTTTCGAACTCGATGGCTCTTCTGATAGCCTTCAGGGAGTTGATGTTCTTCATTTCGGTTCTGGTACCGAATTCTTCCTGACCAACAGGACGAACGGACAGGTTTACGTCGGCTCTCATGGAACCTTCCTGCATCTTACAGTCAGATACGCCCAGATACTTTAAGATCTGCTGTAAATTTTCTAAGAAACCGATGACCTGATCTGCAGTTCTGAAGTCAGGTTCGGTAACGATTTCGATCAGAGGAACACCGCAGCGGTTGTAGTCAACCAGGGTACCTGCTGCGTCGTGGACCAGCTTACCAGCATCTTCTTCCATGTGGATTTCGTGGATGCGGATCTTTGCCGGTTCACCGCCAGCTTCGAATTCCAGAGCACCGTTTCTGCAGATGGGGAAATACAGCTGAGA
>JAFOGM010000270.1 GCA_017386805.1 Bacillota bacterium | reverse complement strand
TAGTCACCTTCGACGATCCCGTAATCGATGTGGATTGCGGCGAGGATGTGTTCCCGGAGCCTTGTCCTGAACCTGTGGACATCACTATCGGCGGCTGTGAGGATTCCGTAGTCTTCGACGCCGGAGATCTTGTAATGGATTCTCTGGGGCGAATCCTGCAGCTGGATGTAACGCTGCGCAATGTATGCCCCGGCAAACGGGTGGCACTGGCCGTTATCCTGACAGAAGTGGACGCAGAGGACAACGAGTATAACCGTGGTACCAAAACCATGGTCATCCCAGCCCACACGGCCCCCAGCTGCCGGGATGTGACAGTACGGTGCATTAAATTCGTCCTGCCGGAGGAACTGGATGTGTCCGGAAGTCCTGACGCACTGTGTGATGAGCGGTCCTTCCGTGCCCGGTTTATCGCTAACTATATCGACAGCACCTTTGTCTGCTGCCCGGACATTCCGTAAACAAAAGCCCGTACCGCCCTTTATAGGCAGTACGGGTACATAAGCATTACAATCGCTTGCGGATCACACCGCAGGCGATTTTCTTTCCGGCATTGCCGGCAGGCTGCGTATGGAAGTCATCCGGATCATTGTGAATTATGACAGTTTTTCCTATGATTTCCTCCACGCAGAATCGGTCAGTAAACACTTTCATATACGCTTTTCCATGACCAGCCAGTAAGGGCGGAAGATCTCCAGCGTGTTGTGGATGCATTGTGGCACCGGAATTAAAATGGCTTCCCGTATTCGGAAAGCCAACACCTTCGCAGTTATCACCCTCATGGATATGAAAAGCAAAGAAAGAAGTTTCCGTCTCTGGAAGTCCATGCATTTCAACTTCAACGATTACGCCATCGTTACGCTGAAAAAACCTCACTGTACCATGCAACTTGGGATGTTCATCACATCCGCAAATCCTTACAAAAGCTTTAGAACATCTTTTTTGCTGCATTCTCTCACCTCATAATCAGATTATGACAGCGCGCCGGATCCGGTGACAGATTTCTTCATTTTTACTTTTCTATATCCAATACTTGTTTCCAAACAATGATTCTATAAATCATAAGTTTAAAAGTGTTTCCCTACTCTTTCTTATCCTACTTCGAAGGAGCCGATATCTTCATCTCCCTCTTCCAAATAAAAAACGACACCACTCTGTCGAATGGTGTCGAATTATGTGTTTGGTGAACACTATAGATGCTATACTGGACACAGATTCGCTGAGAACGGAAAGCTTAACGTACTCAATCTTCTTTGCCAATATTTCTGTCGTTTTACCGTGAACAGATGTAAATTTTTTGTCTACCAAGAGGGCGTTATCTCTTGGTCGCTATTTGTTATTCCTCAAAATCAGAAGATACCCTGCTCCATCATTGCAGTAGCGACCTTCTTGAAGCCAGCCAGGTTTGCACCGGCAACCAGGTCGTAACCCAGGCCGTACTCTTCTGCTGCTTCCTTGGACATTGCGTGGATGACCTTCATGATGCCCTTCAGCTTCTCGTCAACTTCTTCAGCAGTCCATACCAGACGCTCGGAGTTCTGAGACATTTCCAGACCGGAAACAGCAACGCCACCAGCGTTAACTGCCTTGGAAGGAGCAACGATCATGTGGGGCTGCTTACGCAGGAAGTCCAGTGCATCGTTGGTGGTGGGCATGTTAGCAACTTCGATGTAGTACTTAACACCGGAAGCTGCGATCTT
>JAFOGM010000269.1 GCA_017386805.1 Bacillota bacterium | reverse complement strand
GACAGTAGGTGAACGTATTTCCCAACTTCGTAAGGAAAATAATATTTCTCAAAGTCATTTAGCCATCCTTATGAATGTATCCAGACAGGCAGTCAGTAAATGGGAAAACAATCTTTCTCAACCCGACACTATGAATTTAATCCGGTTGGCTGAGGTTTTCAATACGGAAGTTGAGTTTCTCGCTACAGGCAAATGTACATTGCCTCCCCCCTCTCCTGTTCCCCCGATCACAGATTCTATTCCAAAAACCGTGGAAGTGGAGCGGATCGTTGAGGTTGAAAAGATAGTCGAAGTGGAAAAGATCGTACAAATCGAAAAGCCGGTTCCGGTCGAAAAACTGATTTATGTAGATAAGCCCTTTGAAGTCGAGCGTGTAGTTGACCGGATTATTGAAAAGCCGGTGATCCGAAGAACTGTTCGCTATAAATATATTCGAAATCCCATTGAATATATTATTGTAGCGCTGGTGTTTCTGGCTCTTGGCCTTCTGATCGGTGGATTTTTTCTATAACAAAAAGCGGTATGTGTTTTCACACATACCGCTTTTCTATTACAGATTCTGCATAGCCGCGAGGCTTTCTTCCAGACTTACGATCAGATCACGGATCTTAGCAGCCTTCTCCTTCTCGGCATTAACAACAGCCTCAGGAGCCCGGGAAATGAACTTTTCATTGGAAAGCTTACCCTCGAGGGACGCAAGGAATTTCCGGTTCTTATCCAGTTCCTTATTGATCCGGTCCAGTTCCTTGGCAACATCCACCAGCTGACCCATAGGAATATAGAGCTTTGCGTCTGCGGTGGTGATGGTCACCATGCCGTTCAGATTCACAGGCTCTGCATCCAGCAGAGTAACCGCATCCGCGTAAGCCAGACGCTGCAGGAAACCCTCACCCTCGGTAAATACCTGAGGTTTGGAGGTGAACACAAACAGTTCTGCCTTCTTGGAAGGAGGAACGTTCATCTCAGTACGGCGGTTACGGATGGCACGGATGGCGTCCATAACGGATTCCATCTGCGCGCACTCACTCTTAAAGGACTGATCCTGACGGGGTTCGGGCCACTTTGCGATGATCAGCGCCTCGCCTTCATGAGGAATGGACTGCCAGATCTCCTCGGTGATGAAGGGCATGAAAGGATGCAGAAGACGAAGGATCTGATCCAGAACGTACACCAGAACAGAAGTTGCGGTGTGCTTGCGCTCTGCGTCCTCAGCAAACAGACGGGCCTTGGTCATCTCGATATACCAGTCGCAGTAAATGTCCCACACGAAGTCGTAGATCTTCTGGATGGCAACACCCAGCTCATACTTCTCCATGTTTTCGGTGACTTCGCCCACAAGCGTATTCAGCTTGCTCAGAACCCACTTATCTGCAATTTCCAGCTTGCTTTCTTCAGGAAGCTCGTTGATCTGACCTTCAGTCAGATTCATCATGACATAGCGGCTGGCGTTCCAAAGCTTATTGGCAAAGTTACGCATAGCCTCGCAGCGCTCCACATAGAAACGCATGTCGTTTCCGGGAGAGTTGCCGGTGACCATATTCATACGCAGGGCGTCACAGCCGTACTTGTCGATCATTTCCAGGGGATCAATGCCATTGCCCAGAGACTTGGACATCTTTCTGCCCTGATTGTCACGAACCAGGCCGTGGATCAGAACGGTGTGGAAGGGAGTCTTACCGGTGTGCTCACAGCCGGAGAAGATCATTCTGGCAACCCAGAAGAAAATGATATCATAGCCGGTGACCAGCACATCAGTGGGGAAAT
>JAFOGM010000027.1 GCA_017386805.1 Bacillota bacterium | reverse complement strand
ACGGTCACCGCGTCTTTCACCGCGTTCCGGACGGTCACCACGGCCTTCACCGCGAGCCGGACGGTCGCCTCTTTCGCCGCGAGCCGGACGATCACCACGGCCTTCGCCGCGTTCTGCTCTTTCAGCAGCTCTTGCTGCCTTTTCTGCAGCTGCCTTTTCCTTAGCTTCCTTTTCTTCACGTTCGATGTCTACCGCACGCTTAACGATCTTCAGGGTGGGACCGCTGGAAACGTAGTCGGTTGCCGGCTTTTCCGGTTCCTTCTTGGGTTCCGGCTTTACTTCAGCCTTCACTTCAACCTTTGTTTCCACCTTTACTTCGGGAGCTGCTTCCTTTACAGGTGCAGTTTCCTTCACTTCCACGGGAGCAGCCTGAACAGCTTCTTCCTTCAGCTTTTCCTGAGCAACTTCGCTCTTCTTCAGCGGCTTGCCCTGGGGAATCATCTTACCATTGGGAGCCTGCACCATGTGCTTGGGCAGGGGCTTTCCAGCCGGCGGAGTCATGAACGGACGCGCCGGTGCTTCCTTCTTGGTGTTCTTTACTTCTTTTTTATTTTCATTGAGGTTATTCACCTTATCCATATAAGAACTACCTCCTTCTCTACTTCATTAAATCAATCTCTTTGCATATGACATCGGCAAATCCCTGGTCTGTGATCCCAAAGATTCCCTTGCCTTCTTCTCCGGCGTACAGGGACAGCTGTTCGGCGGTCAAACAGATGCGATACTGGATTTTTTCCCTCTCGCACAGTCTTGTAAACTTATCCAATGTGTTTTGCGATAAATCCGTCGCCAGGATCATCAGCTTTACCTTACGCTTTTGGATGCCATACAGACAGGTATTGTAACCGGATATCAGGTTTCTCGATTTCTTAGCGAAACCGAAATAGCTATGAATCCGTTCTCTCATATTGTTTCAGCTCCTCGAATATGCGGTCCAGCACCTGAGAAGAGATCTCCATTTCCAGACTTCTGGAAATCGCACGCTTCTTTCTTGCCATGGCGAAGCAATCGCCCTTCGGGCAGAGATACACACCGCGGCCGTTGGCTTTTCCGGTGGCATCGATCTTCAGATCGTGTTCCCCTTCGCCGACGATGCGGATCAGTTCCTTCTTCGGTTTGGATTCCATGCAGCCCACGCAGCGGCGCATGGGGATTTTCTTTGTTTTCATAACCGCACTCCTCCTCGCAATATCGTAAACTATTCTTCGATTTCAACGAAACCGCCGGTCAGTTCTTCCTGTTCCATAGCAGCTTCTTCTTCTTCGATGCGAGCGAACTGAGTGTGGCTCTTGATGTCGATCTTCCAGCCGCACAGCTTTGCAGCCAGACGAACGTTCTGGCCTTCCTTACCGATGGCCAGGGACAGCTGGTAGTCGGGAACAACTACGGTAGCAGCCTTTTCTTCTTCGTCGATCAGAACCTTTTCCACCTTTGCGGGGGACAGTGCGCTGGAAATCAGCTTACCGGGATCTTCGCTCCAGTTGATGATGTCGATCTTTTCACCGTTCAGTTCGTCAACAACGGTCTGTACACGGGTACCTCTGGTACCTACGCATGCACCTACCGGATCAACGCTTTCGTCGTTGGACCATACAGCCATCTTGGTTCTGGAACCAGCTTCTCTGGATACGCTCTTGATTTCAACGATACCTTCCTGGATTTCAGGAACTTCCAGTTCGAACAGTCTCTTTACCAGACCCGGATGAGATCTGGACAGATACACCTGGGGACCCTTATTGGAGCGCTTAACGTCCATGATGAATACCTTGATGCGGTCGTTGATATCGTATCTTTCGCCCTTTACCTGTTCGTTGGGAGCCAGGATACCTTCGGTCTTACCGATGCTGATGAACAGAGTGTCGTTGGAAATTCTCTGAACAACACCGTTCACAACTTCGCTCTGACGGTTGATATAGTCATCGTAGATCATTCCACGTTCTGCTTCGCGGATTCTCTGAACTACGACCTGCTTTGCAGTCTGAGCAGCGATACGTCCGAAATCTCTGGGGGTTACCTGATATTCCACAACGTCGCCAACTTCGTAAGCGGGGTCGATTTCCTGCGCTTCTTCGATAGAAACTTCGGTAAATTCGTCCCAAACTTCTTCTACAACGTCACGACGCATGAATACGTCGATGTCGCCATTTTCACGGTCGATGTTTACTCTCACGTTCTGAGAGGTACCGTAGTTCTTCTTATATGCAGATACCAGTGCGGATTCGATGGCATCCACCAGAAGGTCCTTGGACACATTCTTTTCTTTTTCCAGTTCTTCCAGAGCCAGGATAAATTCCTTATTCATCTCTTACTTTTCTCCTTCTAACCTTTGTTAAAAAATAACTGCTAAATTTACTTTGGAAATCATATCGCGGGGGATGTTCAGTTCCTGATCCTTTTCATCACGGATCACCAGGAATTCTTCATTGCGTTCCACCAGAACGCCTTCGTAATACTTGGAACCTTCAAAGCCCTTGTACAGCTTGATTTCCACTACTTCGCCGGCAAATCTCACGAAATCCTTATCTCTCAGTAAGGGACGATCCATACCGGGAGAGGAGACTTCCAGATAGTAGTTCTGCTCGATGGGATCTTCTTCATCCAGCTTGTCGCTGAGATAACGGCTCACTGCTTCGCAGTCTTCCACGCCAACATTGACGTATTCCCCATCGACCATTTTATCGATGTATACCCGAAGGAACCAATCCTTACCTTCCTTCACGAATTCCGTGCGGAACAGTTCATAACCGTTCGCATCAAAGAATTCCTGAAGCATGTCGCGGATCAGATCTTCGATCTTTTTCTTAGCCATCTCGCTTCCTTTCTGTCTTCTTCAATCTTACGATCTCCGAAAACACCATATTCAGTTGTAACGTATTTAGTTGTGCGTTCAAACATCATCGGCTTTTTCTAAGCTCTGGCATCGCTACGCTCGCCAATCGCTAAGAAAAGTGCGATGTCTGAGGTACCGCCGCTCTGACTTCACTTTCGCTCGTCAATCGCGGGGTCATCCTCACAAAACGAAAGAGTGGGCTTTACCCACTCTTTTGCAATAACGTATAGTTTGTCTTGAACATTGATATATTACCACATTTCACCGCCCGACGCAAGGGGAAGTTTGTGTGGAATCTATGAATTTCTTGACGAATCAGAGTTCATAATCTTCGATTGGCAGCACTAAATCACACTGTTCTTTGACGTTTAACCCTTTAAAATAGAGCTGTTCCATCGGAATCCATTCGTTGTGGAATCTCTTAGCCATCTCCGGGCCATTGCGTTTTACGATTCGATCCCTCTGCAATTCCGGCGACACATCCAGAAATACGGCGAAATCATAATATCCAGCCAGCTCCGGATGCATGGAATAGGCCCCTTCCACGATGACCAGCTGCTT
>JAFOGM010000268.1 GCA_017386805.1 Bacillota bacterium | reverse complement strand
TATGACGCGTATCTTCCGGTGATCCAGGCCTATACCGTGGTTACGGGCTTTCTGATGTTCCTGGGCGGCGTGGGTGCGCTGATCACCAGGGAGCGAAAGACGGTCATGGTGGCGGCCCTCATGGTCTTTGGCTTTGCGCTGATGCTTCTGTTGTCGGAAGTCCAGCCTCGCTACAAAGCCGTGGTTTATCCCTTTATGGCGGTGGTGGCTGCCTACGGGATCTATTGTATTATCCAGCCGATTTGGCTGTTGTTAAAAAAGAGGTTCAAACGTGAAAAAGATATCTAAAATCGTTACATTGATGATCGGGGATATGATATCCATTGTCTTTGCGTACATTCTGGCATTGTTGATGCGATTCGAATTCGTGGTGTCCAACCATCAGTTCGTCAGCTACTTAGACGTATTCATCTCCGCAGCTCTGGGGCTTCTGGTGGTGAAGATGGTCACCTACTGGGTCGGCGGGCTGTACAACAGCCTCTGGAAGTACGCGGGCTCTGAAGAACTGGTGAAGGTGGCAATCGTCACCGGCGTGGCCAATGCCCTGTCCATTACCTTCCTGCAGTTCACCCAGCAGTACCTGCCCCGCGGGGTCAACGCCATGGTTGTCATCATCGACATCATCCTCATCGGCGGTATGCGTATGGTTTACCGAATGATGCGTGAACGGTTACATCCCGGAAGCTTCAACGTGGTGTCCGGCCGTAAGGCCCGTTCCATGAAGGAAACCATGAAGGAAACCGTCATGGGCGATACCGATGAAAAGATCCGCGTCATGATCGTTGGCGCCGGAGATGCCGGTGCCTCCATGATCAAGGAAATGCGTCTCCATCCGGAAAACCGCAAGAAGGTGGTAGTCGCCATCGACGACAACAAAGCCAAGCAGGGAAGCCGCATCTTGGGCGTGAAGATTGCCGGAGGCCGTCAGGATATCCGCCGCATCGCCAAGAAGTACGATGTGGACGAGATCATCATCGCCATTCCTTCCGCTTCTCAGGCGCAGATCCGTGAAATCGCGGAAGAATGCAGTAAGACCAAGTGCAAGGTCCAGATCCTGCCCGGTCTGATCGACCTTATTAACGAAAAGGTGACCGTAAAGAAGCTGAGAGATATCGACATCGAGGACCTGCTGGGCCGCGATCCCGTCAAGGTGAACCTGAGAGCGATCTCCGGTTATCTGGAAGGCCGTATCGTTATGGTCACCGGAGCCGGCGGTTCCATCGGTTCCGAACTCTGCCGTCAGATCATGCGCTTTAAGCCCAGACGTCTGGTGGCTCTGGATATTTACGAAAACAGCATCTTCGAACTGGCCAACGAAATCAAGGCCAAGTTCCCCGATGTGGAATTTGATATCGTCATCGGTTCCGTCCGTGACCATGACCGCATGGAAGAGGTCTTCCGGAAGTACAAGCCCCACGTGGTCTTCCACGCTGCGGCTCACAAGCACGTACCTCTCATGGAAGCCAACCCCCGCGAAGCCATCGTCAACAACATCCACGGGACCAAGAATCTGCTGGATTTAGCAGAGGAACATGCGGTTTCCAAGTTCGTACTGATCAGGACCGATAAGGCCGTAAATCCCACCAACGTTATGGGTGCCACCAAGCGTGTGGCAGAAATGCTCTTACAGGATAAGAGCCGCAACTCCCGTACCAACTACGCAGCCGTTCGTTTCGGTAACGTTCTGGGCAGTAACGGCAGTGTAATTCCCATCTTCCGCGAACAGATCTCCCACGGCGGTCCTGTGACCGTTACCCACGAGGAAATCACCCGCTACTTCATGACCATTCCGGAAGCGGTCCAGCTGGTGATCCAGGCGGGAGCCATGGCGGAAGGCGGCGAAATCTTCATCTTAGACATGGGTAACCCGGTGAAGATCATGGATCTGGCGGAAAAGCTGATCCGTCTGTCCGGCTTCGAACCCTACGAAGATATCGATATCAAAGTCACCGGTCTGAGACCGGGGGAAAAGCTCTACGAAGAGCTGCTTCTGGATGAAGAAGGAATCAAGACCACCACCCACGACAAGATCTTCGTGGGCCATCCGGTGGATCCCTCTCCGGCCCTGAGTCAGCTGCTGGATGACCACTGCGGTCTTCAGGACAGCATCCGCGACATTTTAGGCCGCACCGACGAAGAGGCTAAGGCCTGGCTGAGAGAACTGGTTCCCAACTACGGCCCGGAAGCAAAAAAGCACTAACGTTCCGGTATGACCGGGGCTTAGAATACACCTAGAGTCCAATAACAAAATGGAGGTACATGAAATGAGTGTAGTAGTATTCGAAAAGATTGAAAAAGTTGCTGTGATCAAGATCAACCGTCCGGAAGCCATGAATGCGCTGAACGCAGACGTTCTGAAGGCAATCGACGCTGCTGTTGACCAGGCTGCTGCTGACGATGAAGTGCAGGTTCTGATCTTCACCGGCGAAGGTAAGGCGTTCGTTGCCGGCGCTGACATCGCACAGATGAGCACCATGACCGAACAGGAAGGTTACGATTTCGGCGTTCTGGGCAGCCAGGTATTCCGCAAGATCGAAATGCTGGACAAGCCCTCCATCGCAGCAATCAACGGCTTCGCCCTGGGCGGCGGCTGCGAACTGGCAATGAGCTGCGATATCCGTTACGCTTCTGCTAAGGCAAAGTTCGGCCAGCCGGAAGTTGGTCTGGGCATCACCCCGGGTTACTGCGGTACTCAGAGAATGGCTCGCATCTGCGGTAAGGCAAAGGCAATGGAACTGATCCTGACCGGCGAAATGATCAATGCAGAAGAAGCAAAGAACATCGGTCTGGTTTCCAAGGTTTGCGAACCGGAAGCTCTGATGGAAGAAGCGATGACTCTGGCGAACAAGATCGCAAAGAACGCTCCTCTGGCTGTGAAGTATTCCACTAAGGCCATCAAGAGAGGTATCGAAGTATCCATGGAAGAAGGCATCAAGATCGAAAACGAACTGTTCGCTAAGTGCTTTGCTACCGAAGACCAGAAGGAAGGTATGGCTGCATTCCTGGGTAAGAGAAAGGCAGAATTTAAGGGAAGATAGTCAAAAAACAGAAAGTTTTCTTGACTTTAATTTATCCTATTGCATTTTTAACGGCATAGTAGTATAGTTAATATGTACATATTGTTAAAAATGTAACGATTCGGTTTCGGCTGGATCGTGAATGAAATTAAATTACCACGGAGGTATGTATCATGAAAAAGATTGGTGTATTAGGAACAGGTACTATGGGCGCTGGTATTATCCAGGTTTGCGCTATGAACGGTTACGAAGTAGTTCTGAGAGCAAGAAGACAGAGCTCCATCGATAAGGGTATCGCTACCGTTGAAAAGAACCTGTCCAAGATGGTTGCTAAGGAAAAGATCACCGAAGAAACTAAGGCTGAAGTTATGGCTAGAATCCACGGTTCCACCGAAATCGAAATCGTAAAGGATGCTGACCTGATCATCGAAGCTGCTACTGAAGATATGGAAGCTAAGAAGGCTCTGTTCGCGGAACTGGACGCTCTGTGCGGTCCCGACACCATCCTGGCTACCAACACTTCTTCCCTGTCCATCACTGAAATCGCAAGCGCTACCAACAGACCTGACAAGGTTATCGGTATGCACTTCTTCAACCCCGTTCCCATGATGAAGCTGGTTGAAATCATCAAGGGTCTGGCTACTTCCGAAGAAACCAAGGCTAAGATCGTTGAACTGTCCGTAGCTCTGGGTAAGACTCCGGTAGAAGTAGAAGAAGCTCCTGGTTTCGTTGTTAACAGAATCCTGATCCCCATGATCAACGAAGCAATCGGTATCCTGGCTGACGGTGTTGCTACTGCAGAAGACATCGACACCGCTATGAAGTTAGGTGCGAACCACCCCATGGGTCCTCTGGCTCTGGGCGACCTGATCGGTCTGGACGTTGTTCTGGCTATCATGGATGTACTGTATAAGGAATACGGCGATCCCAAGTACAGAGCTCACGTTCTGCTGAAGAAGATGGTAAGAGCTGGTAAGCTGGGTAGAAAGTCTGGCGTAGGCTTCTTCGATTACACCAAGTAAGTTTCATCAAGATTACAAATCAATACATAACAATCGCGAGGGCTGTGCATTTTGCACAGCCCTTTTCGGTAATGACCTAACCCTGCGAGTGACGAGCGAAGCGAAGTCAGAGCTTAGCAAAAGCCGACGCTTGTGGGTTTCGAAATATGTCGGGATATGATATAATGTATCCCGACTTTACATTTGAGGTGACAGATTGACACATGATGAACGTATGGGCTCTATGCCCATTAAAAAATTATTGATCCAATTATCCATTCCCACCATCACGGCCCAGCTGATCAATGCATTGTATAATATCGTTGACCGCGTTTACATCGGCCACATCGAAGGGGTGGGTGGAACGGCCCTGACCTCGCTGGGGGTTTGTTTCCCTCTGTTGATGCTGATTTCGGCCACATCGGTACTGATCAGCGCCGGCGGGGCTGCCCGTGCGGCAATCTCCATGGGCCGCGGCGACAGGGACAGCGCGGAGAAGATCCTGGGGAACGCCACATCGGCTCTGCTTCTGATCTCGGCCACATTATTTGTGATCTTTCTCTTCTGGAGAGAGCCGCTGTTATATCTCTTCGGAGCCAGCGATGTGACTTATCCCTTTGCGGATTCCTATTTCAGCATTTATTTGTTCGGTACGGCTTTCGTTCAGATCTCTCTGGGGCTCAATACCTTCATTACCACCCAGGGCTTCACCAACATTTCCATGAGGACGGTGCTGATCGGGGCCATCTGCAACATCATTTTAGACCCGATCTTTATCTTCGGCCTTGACATGGGCGTGGCTGGCGCTGCGCTGGCGACCATCATTTCTCAGGGGATCTCGGCCCTGTGGGTACTGCGGTTCCTCACCGGAAAGAAAACCATTCTGAAGATCCGGAGAAAACATCTGCGCATCGATCCCAAGGTATTGATGCCCTGTGTGGCGTTGGGCTTTGCACCCTTTATCATGCAGTCCACGGAAAGCCTGATCATGCTCTGCTTCAACAATTCGCTGCTGAAGTACGGCGGTGACGTGGCCGTGGGCGCTATGACCGTCCTGTCTTCGGCCATGCAGATGGTGATGATGCCCCTGCAGGGACTGACCCAGGGGGCGCAGCCTATTATGAGTTACAACTACGGCGCACGAAAAGCGGATCGCGTCCGGGAGGCGTTCCGATTCCTGCTGACCTGCTGCCTGGTCTATTCGGCAGCTGCCTGGGTCGTATGCATGTGCATTCCCCGGGCCATCGGCGGTGTGTTCACCGACAGCGAAGCCATCATCGACGTGGTTGGCTGGGCGCTGCGGGTATACATGGGCGGTACTGTGATCTTCGGGGCGCAGATTGCCTGCCAGCAGACCTTCGTTGCCCTGGGCAACGCCAAGACGTCGGCCTTTCTGGCCATCTTCCGGAAGATCATCGTTCTCGTACCGCTGATTTTCATTCTTCCGCCCTTCTTCCCGGCAGAGGCCAAGACCTTTGCGGTGTGGCTGGCGGAGCCCATTGCCGACGTGGCGGCAGTCACCATGACAACCACGCTGTTCCGACGTCAGTTCAAAACGGCCATGGAGCAGCTGACCACTGTATAAGTTTTCCGCAGCGGTGCATACTGGTGAGAGGTATGCGAAACCAATTCGTTAGAAGGAGGTTCCTTTGGAACACAATCGTTTTACATTGATCAAAGGAGGAAATGAGAGCGGCTTTGAACAGCGCCGTTTCGTTTCCGCAGAAATCACCGATACCCGTCTCATGGGCGTGGTGGGGCTTCACATCCACTGGGAAGTGAAGGAGGCTGGGGATTGGTACAGCTTCCACCAG
>JAFOGM010000267.1 GCA_017386805.1 Bacillota bacterium | reverse complement strand
CCTGTACCCACGGTGAAAATCTCCACCAACAATGCGTTGGCGGAAAAGAAAGCTAACTGGATCGACTTCAATGCCGGAACCGTGGCCGAAGGGGAATCCCTGGATGATTGCAGTAACCGCCTTCTGGACTACGTGTTAGATGTAGCCAGCGGCCAAACGACCCATAACGAACGCCGCGGCGCCCGTGAAATCTCTATTTTTAAGGATGGCGTCGTACTGTAAAACGAAAAAACCTCCTCTCGAACTCAATCGAAAGGAGGTTTTTCATTTCATTCATTTCCGGCGGAGCCGGTTTCCGTCTAACGGAACACCAACGCGCAGAAGGTTCCTACGATGGTCCAGGCCAGGTAGGTGAACTGTCTCAGGTATTTAGTGAAGCGGTTGATGGAGAGAGCCGGCATCACCAGATTCAGCAGGGGAGTTACGCCGATGATCACGAAGACCACGATGGGGATCAGGTAGATCATCTTCTGCTTGTTCTTGGTAAAGCGGGGATTGAACATGGTTCCCAGGGTCACACCCACAGCTCCATAAACGATATAAGTGGCAATGTTGGCCAGGAACACCAGGTTTCCGGAAGCTCCGGCATAAATGTTGATCTGGGCATCAAGGAAAGCACCCACGATCATACATACGACAATCAGTAACGTTCTTAAGAAAATGGCCATAGACTATACCTCTGCGATGACCTCGATTTCGATCAGAGCGTCCTTGGGCAGACGAGCCACCTGAACTGCGGAACGGGACGGATACTGACCTTCGGTGAAGAAGGTTGCGTAAATGGCATTCATAGCTGCGAAGTCGTTCATGTCCTTCAGGAAAACGGTGGTCTTGATCACCTTATCCATGGAGCTGCCAGCAGCTTCCACAACTGCCTTCACGTTCTTCAGGGACTGGGTTGCCTGAGCTTCGATGCCTTCCGGGATGATACCGGTTTCGGGATCCACAGGGATCTGGCCGGAAGCGAACAGTAAGTTACCGAAAATATTGCCCTGTGCGTAGGGGCCGATGGCTGCAGGTGCCTTAGTAGTAGCTACGGGTGTTTTCATGAGATTGTCCTCCTTTATTTTCACCGGGTGTTATGCCGGTCTTTGTCGATCAGTGAGAGGCCGCCCAGGCGGCCGGTTGCCGCGAATCAGCCGCGGGCAATGATATTGGCGATGCGGGCAAACTCCTCGATGGAGAGGGTTTCCGCTCTGCGGTTGGCTTCGATCCCGGCTTCTGCCAGAACTTCCGCAACGCGGTCCTTGGCGATGCCGCGAACGCCGGTCAGCGCATTGTGAAGTGTCTTTCTTCTCTGGCCGAAACCGCCCTTGATCACCTCGAAGAACAGGTCTTCGTCAATGAGATCCACCGGCTTTTCCTTGCGCAGATCCAGGCGCAGTACTGCCGAATCCACCTTGGGATGGGGGTGGAACACTTCCTTGGGAACGGTGGTCACGTAGCAGACTTCGCAGTAGTACTGCACGGCAACCGACAGCGCCCCGTAGGTCTTGGACCCGGGGCCTGCCTCGATGCGTTCCGCCACTTCCTTCTGCATCATGATGGTGATGGAGTCGCAGGGAATGTGATCTTCCAGCAGCTTCATGATGATGGGGGTGGTGATATAGTAGGGCAGGTTCCCGATGACCTTCACGCCCTTGGGCGCTTTTCCGTTGATCTGACCGTGTTCTTCGATCAGCTTCACCACATCGGTCTTTAAAATATCCTGATTCACCACGGTCACGTTGGGATAGTCCGCCAGCGTTTCCTTTAAGATGGGGATCAGGTTCTTGTCGATTTCCACGGCAACCACCTTACCGGCCTGTTCCGCTGCTTCCGCAGTCAGTACACCGATGCCGGGGCCGATTTCGATGACCAGATCTTCTTCGGTGGCTTCACAGCTATCCACGATCTTCGCCACGATGTTTCCATCGGTCAGGAAGTTCTGACCCAGGCTCTTGGATAAGCGGAAATTGTGTTCTTCTTTTATTCTTCGGATCGTTGCATTTGAGTACAGCTTGTCCATGCGTCTTCCAGTTCCTCTCTTGTAATTCCATATTCGTTCAATCGGCGCAGAAACAGCTTGGTGTTTCCGTAACCGATCCCCAGTTTCCGTCCGATCTGATTTCGCAGCTGGGCGGATTGTTCGCCGCCAGCCAGACCCAGTTCAAACAGATCGCTATTGGAGAACGTATTCTTTTTCTCTGTGGCAGTGGCTCTCGCCTTGCTGAGGGCATCCCGGATGTCCTCCGGTTTGGCGTTTTCGATTCCAATGTCGCCGGCCTTCCAGGCTTCTTCCTGGGTCAGGTAAGCCTGCTTCGCCTCGGGGAATTTCTCTGTGATCCGCTTTCGGATCTGCTCTCCGGCAAAGTCCGGATCGGTGAATACGATGATCCCCCGTTCCTGATAGGCTTTTTCGATCAGCTCCCAGGTCTTCTTCGCGATGCCGAATCCGTGGGTGGCGATGGTGGAAGCTTCCACTGCGCGTCCTACCGCCTGCTCATCGTCGCGGCCTTCTACCACGATCACTTCTTTAATCATTTGCTTCGTCCTCCGTCTTTGCAGCTCCCGGTTCGGTCTTCGCACCTGTCGGATCCGTGGGAAGGATGTACACCGTCTCACCCGGTCGGATCATGTGGAGCTGTTCCCGGGCTTCCTGCTCAATGGATTCGTCGCTTTCCACATGCTCCAGTTCCAGCTGCAGTCGTTCCTTTTCTTCCTGTTTCGCCTGCAGTTCTTCCTGAGCCTGGCGTTCCAGCTGCTTCAGCGACCAGATGTTCCAGACGCTGTAAGCAATCACGCCCACGATCACTGCAAATATCAAAAGATAGATCATCTTCCGTCGGCGTTCCCGGATGCGGCGTCTCTGAGACACCACAGCCTTTTCTGGCCGACTCTGTTTCTCTTCTCGTTTTTCTCGTTCCTGTCTTCGTTTTTCCCGCCGTTTTTCTCTCGCCTCATCGATACTGATGACGTTGTTTTCCTGTTCTTTTTTGAACGAACGGCTTCGTCTCATCTTTGCCATGTACGGACTCCCCTGAATTTCGTTTTTTACCAATACTTCTTTTTATTATACCGCACCAGCCTAAGATCTGTCCAGCAAAGACCTTTCGCCAGACGTAAAATCCCAGTACCATGGCAACCAACCCATGAAAGCTCAACGCCCCATACGCGCAGTAATACAGAAATTCCGAAGCGCAGAAAGCTGCTAAGATCCAGAACAACACTTCCAGAAGCCACAAGGTCAGCGGCGAGATTTTTCTTCGGCCGCATCCACTTTCCAGCCGATCCACTGCAACGCGATCGATCATGCGAAAGGCCCCGATGACCAGCCCGCAAACAAACATCACCGTCATGGTCAAAATCTGCTGACGGACCAGGGGACTGAACTGTTACAGGCTTAAAATCCACTCTCTCATTTCCAAAGTCGTTTCCACAGGCTGACCGCCTTTCTTCGTTGTTTCGTATAGGTCAGCGAATGGACTTTCCCGGATAACACCGCCCGGCCTTCCTCCAGATCCAGCTGGACCATGTGAAGGCCTTCCCCTTTCACCACAAGTCTGCTTTCCGACAGGGTCATCAATACCTCTTCCTCGCTGAAACTTCCCACATCCTTCACATCTGTCACTTCCAGCGACTGTTGATCATCGATGGTCAGCGTATGTCTTTGTTCCATGGCGTCACCTCCCGTTCTGCGGCAACCCGCGGCCCTGCGGGCCGCGGGTTGCCAGCGTATCGCTACAGTATATGCGCAAGAGATGGGGCGGTTGCCAGAAGAAAACATTGTTTGATTTTTCTAAAAATTTAGATTTTGTTTTTCTGCAGGATGTGATACAATGATAAAACAAGGAAAACTACGCCATAAATGACCTGATAAGGAGGGGTTTTCATGCGGCTGAACCGAGACTATTTAGCAGATACCACAATGATCACAGAATTTTTAACAAAAGAAATGGAACGCTGTAACGTCCCGGGAATCACGGTGGCAGCGATCCACAAAGGGGAAATTGTTTACTCCAAAGCTCTGGGTGTGAAAACGCCGCAGGGAGAACCTATGACAGAAAAAACATTGTTCGAAGCGGCTTCCCTGACAAAGACCTTGTTTGGGACCATGGTCAACAAGATGGCAGAACAGGGTGATTTGGATCTGGACAAGCCCATTTCCGAAGTATACATTGGAGATCCCTGGTCTGACGATCCGCGGTTCAAAACCATCACACCGAGACATTGTCTGTGTCACGGGTCCGGTCTTCCCAACTGGGCGCCAAAACCCATGGAAGTGATGTTCGATCCGCTCAGCAGTTACAGTTATTCCGGCGAAGGATATTACCTGACTCAGTTCATGGTGGAACAGATGACCGGAAAAGGACTGGATGACCTGCTTCAGGAGGCCTTCTTAAAACCCCTGCGCATGTATCGTTCTGCAGCCGTTTGGAATCCGGAAATGACGGAATTCTTCTCCTACGGTTTTGGTACGGATGGAAATGTAAACAAGATCCGCAATGTGATCGATCTCTCCGGAGAGGCGCCGGAACCCAATGCCGCCTGGTCCTTATACACCAATGCCTTCGATATGGCGAAATTCGCTCAGTACATCATCCAGAAACACGGTGGTCTGGAGAAAGAACAGTTTGCGGAAATGACGAAGCCGCAGAACTGGGCCACCGAAGAGATCCCCTGGGGTCTTGGTTGGGGCCTGACAAAGAAGGATCCCAGCCTCATGTGGCACTGGGGCGATAACACCGGTTTCAAGTCTCTGATGATGATCGACCCCAAGTGGGGAGAAGCATTGATCATCTTCACCAACAGCGACAACGGTTTCGCTTTCTGGGAAGCTGCAGCCAAGGAACTGACGGATGCACCCATGGATGACATTGTGAATTTTGTAAAAGTAGCTGAATAAGCTTGTAAAAATAACAGAATCAAATGAAAAAGACTGCGTCTGTTTGAATGTCTTGCATCAAACACGCAGTCTTTTCTTTCTATTCAATTCCACGCTGTCCTCGATGGAAGCTCAGCGGAAGGGTCATGGTCACATTGGTACCCTTTCCTTCCTGGCTTTCGATGGTCAGTGTACCGTGATGTTCTTCCACGATCTGCTTGGAAATGGGAAGTCCCAGACCGGTACCGCCCATGGCGCGGGAGCGCGCCTTGTCCACGCGGTAGAAACGTTCGAACACACGGGGAATGTCGGCTTCGGAAATCCCGATCCCGTTATCGGAAACGATGACTTTGACATAGTTTCCGCTTTCCAGAACGTCGATATCGATTCGTCCGCCTTCATTGGTATATTTGATTGCATTACTGAGTACATTCAGAACCACCTGCTCAATGCGGTCTCTATCCACATTGACCGGGATCACAGCCTCTTCGTCATAGAGAACATTCAGATGCTGTTCCTTCTGGCGGGCTGTCAGCGCCACTTTGGGAATGGCTGTATTCAGTATGTTGACCAGATTGGTCTCTTTCATGGACCAGCGTTCACGCTGATGATCCAGACGGGACAACTGCAGAAGATCCTTCACCAGACGGTTCATACGATCCGCTTCGGTATCCACGATTCCCAGGAAGCTGGCTGTGATTTCCGGATCTTCCATGGCACCGTCCAGAAGGGTTTCCGTATAGCTCTTGATGGTGGTCAGCGGCGTCTTCAATTCGTGGGATACGTTAGCTACGAAGTCCGTCTGCATGTTTTCCAGCTTCTGTCGTTCCGTAATATCCTGAATGACGATGATGACACCCTTGTCCTGTCCGTTTTCATCCTTGAAGCGGTCATATCGCATGGCGAAAACGCTTCCCTTAAAATCGAAAGTTTCCTGAGCCCCTCCGGATTTGGAACCTTCCAGTAAGGTTTCCATGGTCAGATGCTTTCCGCACTTGGCCATGATCTGATCGTAATCGAAATCCACGATATCTTCCGGAAGCAGGTCCAGCATCTGGGTAGCTGCCGGATTGATATGGATGATCGCACCGTTCAGATCCACCGCCAGAAGGCCGTCCGCCATGTATTTTAAAATGGTTTCCAACTTGGATTTTTCATTGGACATTTCAGACAACGTCAAATCCAGCTTTTCCCGCAATACGTTGAACATCTCCGCCAATCGCCCGATTTCGTCTTCGGACTTGACCACAACGCCGCGGCTGAAGTCCCCGTAGGACATTCGCTCCGCCTGTTCGGTTACGTTGTTGATGGGATCCGTGATGCTCTTGGAGGTCAAGACTCCCAGAACCGCTGTGATCAGCAGAGCCAGGACCATGGCGTAGATGAAGATAAACTTGGATTCCGACGAGAAATCATAGATGTCCGACAGGTCGGCTCTGATATAGACAGCGCCCTTACACTGGCCGCCGTCTTCCCCGCCGAAAGGATAGACCAGATGTTTTACCGGAATATTTCCCGACAACATCCCGTCCGCCTCCGCCATTTCGCCGCCGATGATTGCCGTGGTCAAAACGCTGGTGTTCAGCACTTCGGCAGCATTTTCACCGGTGATGTTTTCATTGGTGGAAGCAACGATGGTAAAGTGATTGTCCACGATGGACAGTTCTTCTGAAAATCCGAACTCCCAGGTGTCGATGATGGTCTTCTGAATGTCTTCCTGGTGATTCAAAAGATCGTCGTATTCCGAAAGCGTATTGAGAAAGCTCCCTTTTTCCACAGTGGATGTGAGCTTATCCCGCAGAGAGTTCATCTGATACGTTTCCAGACTGTTGGTGATGAACACCGAAACGACAACCATAACGATAAATACCAACAGGAAGTAGATCAGAACGATCCGCCACCGCATGGAACCGGTCCAGCTGTGTTTTCCCTTCATCCGTTACGGCCTCCTGAAGTAATATCCGATGCCTCTCTTGGTCATGATGTACTTCGGATCGCTGGAATCGTCCTCCAGCTTTTCGCGAAGACGACGCACCGTTACGTCAACGGTACGGATGTCGCCGTAGTACTCATAGCCCCAAACCTCTTCCAGAAGCTGTTCTCTGGAGAAGACTTTGTTTTCCCGTTCTGCCAGATACTTCAGAAGTTCGAATTCGCGCAGAGTCAGTTCCAGCGCTTCTCCGTTCTTTCGCACTTCGTAACGGTTCATATCGATGGCCAGGTTTCCGAACTCCTTCACATTTTCCGGAGCATCGGCCTGGTCGGTCATGAACTCCGAACGGCGGATGTTTGCTTTGATACGGGCAATCAGTTCGCGCATGCCGAAGGGCTTAGTGATATAGTCGTCTGCGCCCAGTTCCAGACCCAGGACCTTATCCACTTCTTCTTCCTTGGCAGTTACCATCAGAATGGGAACCGTGCTGGTTTCTCTGACCTTCTTACAAACGGAAAAACCGTCCATGATGGGCAGCATCACGTCCAGCAGGATCAGATCCGGAGAACCGGAGATCGCCTTCATGTACCCATCCTGGCCGTCGTAAGCAGTTTCCACCGCGAAGCCTTCTTTTACTAAATTAAATTTTATGATATCAGAAATCGATTTCTCGTCTTCGATGATCAATACTTTCTTCTGATCCATAAGTCCTCCTTATCTCCCCTTCTGTATCTTAAAAGATAAGTATAACACAATTCCTGCCATCCGTCAAAAGATGGCCGAAACCGCTCTATTTTACACGATTGACGATGGCTTCACCCTTCAGATAACGTTCCAGGTTTGCAACGCCCAGTTCCACCAGCTTTTCCACAGTGGTGTGGAAGCTGTGTCCGCCAGCCACGTGGGGAGTGATGTATGCGTTTTCGATCTTCCACAGGCGATGATCTTCCGGCAGCGGTTCCGGATCGGTTACGTCTAAAACGGCAGCAGCCAGCTTTCCGCTTTCCAGCGCATCGCACAGTGCTTCAGTTTCGATGATGGGACCACGGCCGCCGTTGACGATGATTGCTCCGTCCTTCAGCATAGCGATGGTGTCGCGGTTGATCAGATGCTTGGTGCCTTCGTTTAAGGGAGCCGCGATCACGACGATGTCGGTCTGGCCCAGAACGTCTGCCCAGGGCATTTCATCATATGCATATACCTTATCGAAGTGTTCCATGTCACCCTTTACGGTTCTCTTCAGACCGGTGACATGAGCACCGAAGGCCTTAAGTCTCTTTGCGGTTTCGGTACCGATGTCGCCAGCGCCGATGATCAGAACGTTGGAACCATACAAGCCGGTCACAGTACCCAGCTTCGCCCAAACAGCGTCCTTCTGCTGCGCGCGGTAACCGTGCAGACGCTTCTGTACCGCCAGTACTCCGGCAATCATGTGTTCTGCCAAAGCGATTCCGTAGGCGCCGGAAGCGTTTGCCACCATGGTGTTGTCGGCCAGAACGCCGGGAACGATGTAATTGTCGTAGCCTGCGGATTCCAGCTGAACGTACTTCAGGTCCTTACATGCGGACAGTCTCGCCGGAGCGATGTTACCGAACAGGATTTCGGTGTCTGCCAGAATTTCGTCGCTGATTTCCGCACCGCTCTTAAAGCAGAGAATTTCATAATCACCAGCCACCGCCTGGATTCTTTCGATTTCCTGTTCACCTAAGGGAACCACGGATACGATATATTTGCTCATAGTATACTCCTCCAAAATCATCCTATCTATCCGGCTGAACCGGAAAGTTGTCAGTTATAATCATTATATCATAGGTTTTTCTTTTGGTCGAGGAGAACCGGGGAATTGACTGAAATTTCAATAGAAAAAGGCTGTGGAGTTACTCCTCAGCCTCAATTTCTTTACAACAGTCCAAATTTTTCCGCATATTAGCAATCTGCAATACCAGCATCAACTGGAAGGAGAAATACATCAGTGAGGCCAACTCCTGAATCCCATGGATCACATTTCCCCACCAAAGATCGGGAAGGTTCACGCATTGTTCCATCAAAGCGGTGAAAATCCCCACCGGAAGATAAACCGTAATCAACAGATGTAAGCTTCGTTCCAGTCCACGGACCACGGTAGCCTTTCCCTCTGCCAAAGCCATATTCCGCGATGCAATCAGAATTTCGGTCATGATCCACAATCCTGCAAGGAAGAGCAGGAGCGAAGCGATTGCCGAAGGGGGAAGCTGGAAAAGTGGCGGTGTTTCGGGAAGTGTCACATCCCAGAGTCCTCCTGCGCCGGAGCCGCTGTTGAAAACGGCCCATATTTGTTCTCCCACGGAAACCACAATG
>JAFOGM010000266.1 GCA_017386805.1 Bacillota bacterium | reverse complement strand
GGTTTCGCCGAAGAAAAGCATCCGAAGTTTGAAGTATATCAGGATAAGGCCGGAGAATTCCGCTTCCGTCTGAAGGCTACCAATGGTCAGGTCATCGCTACCGGCGAAGGCTACAAAGCGAAAGCCAGCTGCTTAAACGGCATTGAATCTGTAAAGAACAATGCACCTGACGCTGAAATCGTAGAAGAGTAATTCATGGCATAAAATCAAAAGACCCCTGCGCTTAGCACAGGGGTTTTTCTTATGAACGTTTACAGCCGTTTTACACCGCTGACCTGGTACATTCGTTGGTCAGAAATCACCACATCCACATCCAGATATGCTTCAAAGATTTGTTTTAGATCCTCTGCAGCCATCAGCCCCTGACTGACCTTACTGGCCTGTCCTTTGTGATGACCGTCGATGACTTCCCGGCTGGCTCCATGGGCAACGGTCAATCGCCCGCCTTCCTTCAGCCATCCCTCCAGAGTTTGGATCAGGTGATGGGGATCCGGGAAATGGGGAAAGGCGTTATACACAACAATACGGTCAAACTTTTGTTCAAAGTCATACTCTTCCACATCGCCGCAGATCACCTGCACATCCGGCTCCATGGCATATTTCGCAGCAGCGATCTTCGCCATCTCCGGCGAAATATCGATCCCGGTCACAGATGCCACGCTGCGGTCCAGATAATAGTCGAATAAAATACCCGTCCCACAGGCCACGTCCAGTACATCCATGTCCGCGCCTACTTTCGCATTGTTTAATATTCTTCGAATGATTTCATCGCTTTTGATCATTTCCGCATCCCAGGTGGGCGCACAGCGATCAAAGAAAGCGATGATGTCCTTCTTCTCCATGTATCCTTCCTCTACTTTCTGGTGATCAGCAAAATCTCCGGCGGACACTTTTTCTGATTCCACATGCTGATATAGGCCACGTGAAAGGCTTTCGCCGGCAGTTCTTTCGCCCAATCCAGAAGGGCCTGTTTTTCTTCTGCCCCCTGTTCGTGACCGGAATACAATACCGCGGCAACCAGCCCTCCGGGCTTCACACGTTCCACGGCGTCGCTGACTGCCCGCAGAGTTTCTTCCTTTGTGGTGGTCACGGTCTTGTCGCCGCCGGGAAGGTAACCCAGATTGAACAGGATCGCAGCGATCCCATCTTCTCCTGGTTCCACGTAGTTCTTCACATTGGCGTTGGAATCCAGGATCAGGTGGATTCCCGGGTGATCCTTCATCCCTTCAGCTTCCAGCAGCGCTTTCGTATTTTCCAGTGCCATGGGCTGAATATCAAAAGCGATGACTCTTCCTTCCGGTCCCACCAATTTCGCCAGTGCCAGCGTATCGTGACCGTTTCCCATGGTTCCGTCAATGACGGTATCTCCGGGTTTCACATATCGACCGACGATCTCCATAGCCCAGACCGTGGTCTTTGTAATCAAATTCTCACTCATGTCTCTCTCCAACGTTCCGGAACTTACTTCAGTACCAGCTTGTGGATGGCGTAGGCCACCCCATGTTCCGCATTGGTCTTTGTCACCATCATGGCTTCTGCCTTCACTTCATCCTCTGCATTCCCCATGGCGATGGAGATTCCCGCATGGCGAAGCATTGCCGCATCGTTGGAGCTGTCGCCGCAGGCCATGATCTGCTCCTTTTTCACGCCCAGGATCTCACCCAGGGCATCGAGAGCAGAGGCTTTGCTGGTGGTTGCCCCGCCGATTTCCAGGTTGTAGGGCATGGAGCTGCAGGCGGTGATCCCTTCCACGGCATCGAGGCGCTTCCAGACTTCCTGACGGCGTTCTTCGCTGCCGAACAGGAGGTTGATATTTTCCAACTTATCGCGGTTTTCCAGAATCAGTTCCAGGGCGCTGTCCACCGGCTGACGGGTGGTCAGGGTGTAGCGCTGGGATTTCTCCGTGCGGATCCCGTAATCTTCCAGATGCTCCAGGCAGCTCTTCTGAGCAAATACCTGATGGTCGTAGAAGACCTCCTTCATGATGGTTTCATCTTCCAGAATGTCCATGATGGAATCCAGCTTCGAGCCGTCAATCAAATTGGAATAGATGGTTTCTCTGTCTTCCAGGCGGATGATGTTGGCTCCGTTGGAGGTAATGGCATACTCGATTCCGGGAACGTTCACCACGTCCTGGGGAAGGGCGCTGAAGACACGGCCCGTAGCAATCACCACGTGAACCCCCTGTTCCATGGCTTTCAGCAGAGCTTCTTTGCTTTCCTCTGCCAGAACTCCGTGTTCGTTGAGCAGTGTCCCGTCCATATCCAGAGCGATCAGCTTCACATCCAGACCTTCGCCGTCGATCACATTGGCTTTTTTCCAATCATCTATATACATACGCATTGTTTTCCTTTCACATAAATTCCCCTCAGAGATCCCCGAGGGACAGGTTATTTTCATTATACCGCAAATTCACCAACGGTGCAATTTCCTCATCCTCGTTGGATTTCCAACATTTTGCCTTGACTTTTTCTTAACAAACTGAGATAATCGATATTAGTGCGTGTATCGCACCTGTTTGATGATTGCATGAGAAATTAGAAATGGAGAGTTTATATTTTGGGAAACGAAATCAAAACCACCCCGTTCTTTGAAAAAGCCCAGTTCCTGATCGGGATCACCTTACTGGGCGGCTATGTAAATACATATGCGTTTATTGCTCGCGGGGGCAACATGGTCAGCTTCCATACC
>JAFOGM010000265.1 GCA_017386805.1 Bacillota bacterium | reverse complement strand
TTCCTCAGGATCTGGGCTTCGTTGACAGAAACCCCGAAACCAATCCCGAACACTACCTGGATATGGAAATCGGCTTCACTGTTGGCAAGAAGCAGCTGGGCAAGATCATTGACCGTTGCGTACAGCAGCACGGCTTCACCATTTCCGCAGAAGTTCTGGACTCTATGAAGGCTCTGGGCTTCAAGTACTCCACTCGTGCAGCAATCACCATTTCCGTTGCGGACATGACCGTTCCCAAGGAAAAGTACGAAATCATTGCAGAAACCGACAAGAAGGTTCTGGAAATCGAAAAGAAGTACAAGCGCGGCTTTATCACCGATGACGAACGTTATCGTCTGGTTATCTCCGAATGGGAAGACACCACCAACCGCGTTACCGCTGCTCTGAAGGATTGTCTGGAAGAATACAACCCCATCAACATCATGGCAACTTCCGGTGCTCGAGGCTCCATGGCACAGATCCGTCAGCTGGCGGGTATGCGTGGTCTGCTGGCTAACACTGCAGGTCAGGTTATCGAAATCCCCATTAAGGCTAACTACCGTGAAGGTCTGTCCGTTCTGGAATACTTCATTTCCTCCCGTGGTGCACGTAAGGGTCTGGCTGACACCGCTCTGCGTACCGCTGACTCCGGTTACCTAACTCGCCGAATGGTTGACGTTTCTCAGGAAGTTATCATTCGTGAAAAGGACTGTGGCACCACCGAAGGCATCGTTGCTAAGGCAATCGTTGACCGTGGTCAGGTTCAGCAGTCTCTGGGCCAGTCCGTACACGGCAGATTCCCCGTTGCAGATGTTGTTTCCAAGACCACCGGCGAAGTTCTGTTCACCCGTGACGATATGCTCATGGAAACCGACGAAGCTCTGCTGCTGAAGCATGGCATCGAAGAAGTAGAAGTTCGTTCCGTAATGTGCTGTGAAGCTAAGAGCGGTGTCTGCGCTCGCTGCTACGGTATCAACCTGGCTCTGGGTCGTCCCGTAAATGCTGGCGAAGCAGTTGGCGTTATCGCTGCACAGTCCATCGGTGAACCCGGTACCCAGCTGACCATGCGTACCTTCCATACCGGCGGTGTCGCAGGCGGCGGCGGTGACGGTGACATTACTCAGGGTCTGCCTCGTGTTGAAGAACTGTTCGAAGCACGCAAGCCCAAGAGAATGGCTACTCTGGCTGAAATCAGTGGTAAGATCACCATTGAAGAAACCAAGAAGCCTGCAATCTCTGCAGTTAATGTGATCGATCCCGAATCCGGTGAAGTAAAGACCTACAGCATTCCTCACACCGCTCTGCTGGTTAAGGAAGGCGACGTTGTAGAAAAGGGTGCAGCTCTGTCTGCAGGTGCTCTGTATCCCAGAGATGTTATGCGCATCCGCGGTACCGAAGCTTGCCAGAACTACATCATTCAGGAAATCCAGCGCGTTTACCGTTCTCAGGGTGTAGATATCAACGATAAGCACATCGAAGTTATCGTACGTCAGATGATGCGTAAGGTTGAAGTTCAGGAAGCAGGCGATACCGATCTGCTGAGCGGCTCCACCATCGACATCATCGAGTTCAAGGAAGCAAACCGTGTCATCCGCGAACGCAATGCTGCAGGCGAAGTCAACGCAATGGGCGAACCTCTGCGCGAAGCAACCTGCGAACGTCTGCTGATGGGTATTACCAAGGCATCTCTGGCTACCGAAAGCTGGATGTCCGCAGCATCCTTCCAGGAAACTACCAAGGTTCTGACCGATGCCGCTATTAAGGGCAAGGTTGACCACCTGACCGGTCTGAA
>JAFOGM010000264.1 GCA_017386805.1 Bacillota bacterium | reverse complement strand
TACAGCAGATCAAGGGTGGTTCCGGCTGGTATCAGCACCAGCAGCAGCAGGGCGGCTTCCGCACCTACCACGTGGGCGGAGGAAATACCTGTCTGAACCTGTGTTTACTGAATTTGGCCTGCAACTTATGCTGCGGTGGAAACGTGATCTGCTGCTAAGGAGGAACTATGAAACTGATTACCTGGAATGTCAACGGCTTACGAGCTTGTATGGATAAAGGATTTTTAGACTATGTGAATCAGGAACAGCCGGACGCCATCTGTCTTCAGGAAACGAAGATGCAGGAAGGTCAGGCGGAAGTTCCCCTGGAAGGGTACAAGCAGTATTGGAACAGCGCCCAGAAGAAGGGCTATTCCGGTACGGCCATCTTCACCAAGCACGAACCGCTGTCGGTGAGCTATGATATCGATGCGGAAGGCCACGACACCGAAGGCCGTTCCATCACTATGGAATTTGAGGACTTCTATCTGGTCTGCGAATATACGCCCAACTCTCAGGACGGCCTGAAGAGACTGGACTATCGTATGGAATGGGAAGATGCCCGTCGTGACTATTTGAAGAAGCTGGATGCGAAGAAGCCTGTGATCCTCTGCGGCGACCTGAACGTGGCTCATCAGGAAATCGACCTGAAGAATCCTAAGACCAATCGCAAGAATCCCGGGTTCTCCGACGAAGAACGCGCTAAGTTCGGCGAACTTCTGGAAGCTGGCTTTGTGGATTCCTACAGATACTTATATCCCGATGTGACCGGAGTGTACACCTGGTGGTCCTATCGGTTCAACGCCAGAAAGAACAACGCAGGGTGGAGAATCGACTACTTCGTGGTGTCCGAACGCTTTAAGGAAAGAATCAAGGAAGTGAAGCTCTGTACTGATATTTACGGAAGCGATCACTGCCCGGTGATGCTGGAAATTGAATAAGGACAATAAAAAAAACGAACCTCATGGATTGGGGTTCGTTTTTGCTTGCAATGGAAGTGGAACCTTAAAGGATCGGTTCCTTGATTTCGTCGTCCAGAGGCTTGATCTGGTGAGTGTAGATCCACTTGGTCATGAACAGAGAGGTGATCAGAGCGAAGCCTTCTGCCAGAGGTAAGGAGTACCATACCAGGTTCAGACCGCCGATTCTGGATAAGATCACGGCTAAGGGCAGGATCAGGATCAGCTGACGCAGGAGAGAAACCAACAGGCTCAGGAAGCCGTGATTTGTGGCCTGGAACAGGGTACCGGTCATGATACCGATGGCTGCCGGCAGGAAGCATAAGCTGATGGTACGCAGGGCCTTTACGCCTACGGTGATCATTTCTTCAGAGGGATCAAAGATGGACAGCAGGGTCAGCGGCATGGTCTGGAAGATCACGAGACCTACGCCCATGATGATTGCTGCAGAGATGATCCCCAGCTTCAGAGCGTGCATCATGCGGTGGCGGTTACGGGCACCGAAGTTGAAGCCCAGGATGGGCATCAGGCCCTGGTTCAGACCGAAGACCGGCATGAAGATGAAGGACTGGAGCTTGAAATAGATCCCGAATACGGCAACCGCTGCGCCAGAGAAACCGATCAGGATGGCGTTCATCCCCAGATTCATCACGGAGCCGATGGCCTGCATGACGATGGAGGGGAAGCCTACGCTGTAGATATTCTTGATGGAGTCCATGTTGGGACGGAAGCCTTTCAGGTGGATGTGGACCTGCTGCTTCTTGGTGAACAGGAAGAACAGATTCACGGCCATACCGAAGAACTGACCGATAACGGTGGCCAGCGCTGCACCGGAAACGCCCAGAGCAGGGCAGCCGAACATACCGAAGATCATGATAGGGTCCAGAATGATATTGGTCACGCAACCGGTGATGTTACCGATCATGGGGTAGATCATGTTACCGGTAGACTGCATGGTCTTTTCCGCAGAAACTTGGATCAGAGAGAACAGAGAACCGATGGTGATGATCATACAGTATTGAACGCCGGCTTCGAACAGGTAGTCGCTGGTGGCGAAGGCCCCGATGAAGGGCTTGGATCCCAGGAGACCGAAGAGGGCGAAGACCAGCCAGCTGCAGAAGGCCAGGAAGATCCCGTGGCTGGCAGCGGAGTCGGCTTCCTTCTGACGCTGCTGACCGAGACGGCGGGAAATCAGAGAACTGAGACCTACGCCGGTACCTACGCTGACAGCAACCAGAAGCATCTGGATGGGGAAGACCAGGGTTACAGCAGTCAGGGCATCTTCGCCCAGACGGCTTACGAACATGCTGTCGATGATGTTGTACATGGCCATGATCAACATGGAGAACATGGCCGGAAGCGACATGGAAAACAGCAGCTTCGGAATGGGCATGACAGCCATTTTGTTTTGGTTCATATTTTGCATTGTGTACCTCGTATGATGAGAATGAGATTTATCGGATGAATTCCAGCTCCGCTTCGTTGCGGAAGGAGGAATCGTATTCGACCAGATCGAAAATCAGCTGATCGCGGATCAGATGCTTCCAGACGGTATAGGTGGCCTGGATGAATTCCGGTGTCAGCTTCACATTTTCTGCGATCAGAGGACAGGTATAGGGCAGTTCCAGATCGCTGAAAATCAGACGGAGACGGCCGTCGTGGTCCAGATGCGGAGTCAAAGGGAAGAAGCGGCACTGCAGAGGACGCTTCTCTCTGGGACATTTGGGCGCATTGAGACAAGTGACAAAATAGAGCTTTCCGAACCAGCTGTCGGGGAAGTCGTAGTCCGCTGCGTCTTCAATGGTCCAATGGAGCCAGTCTTCTTTTTTATTGAACAGCTTTTCTTCACCGGGAAGGAGATAGATCCCCATCTGCGGATCATCATCCGGTTCGTCCCCTGCACAGGTGCAGCAAGCAGCTCCGCAGAGCTGGCCGCAGTCGTAGGGAACGGGACTGACGCGATCCAACAGTCGGTAAATAGCGCGATACGTTCTTTTCTTAATGGAACATTTCATGGTCTGATCTCCTTTATGATAAAAACGATGTTTAGTGCATACAAAACCATATTACAAAATACCACAAAATCTCCTGTTTGGGAATCAGATTTTGCATATTTCACAGAACCTTCATTGAAAAAGAAATAAGAATTTGTTAGAATATCCTGTCGTTTTTTACGGAAGAAATGATGTTTATGAAATCTTTACGCTTTCTTAACGTTGAAACTTCAACAAGAGTGCTATAATAATTAAGTTAACATAGTTAAAGTAACTTTAAAGTTTTAGAGATATTTAGCAAAAATGGTCCTGCTTGTAAGGATCGAAGGAGCGACAATGAGAATTGGGATCGACATTGGGTCTACCACGGTTAAAGTCGTGGTACTGGGGGAACAGAATCAAGTCTGTTTCAGCCGATATGAAAGACACATGTCAAATGTCTTTGAAAAAGTAAAAGAATTGCTGGAAGAACTGGATCGTCAGTATCCCGGTCTGGAAGGAAACATCTGCATTACCGGATCCGGCGGATTGATGCTGTCTCAGCTGATCGGTGTTCCTTTTGAACAGGAAGTGATCACCTGCAGTAAAGCTGTGGAAACCTTCATTCCTGAAACCAATGTAGCCATCGAACTGGGCGGTGAAGATGCGAAAATCACCTTCTATGGTGCTATGGTGGAACAGAGAATGAACGGAACCTGTGCCGGCGGTACAGGTGCATTCATCGACCAGATGGCGGTTCTTCTGAATACCGATGCCAGTGGGCTGAACGAAGCAGCCGAATCTCACACTATGATCTACCCTATCGCGGCCAGATGCGGGGTGTTTGCCAAGTCGGATATCCAGCCTCTGATCAACGAAGGGGCGAAGCGGGAAGACCTGGCAGCTTCCATTTTCCAGGCGGTGGTGAATCAGACCATCAGCGGTCTGGCTTGCGGCCGTACCATCAAGGGGAATGTAGCGTTTCTGGGAGGCCCTCTGAGCTTTATGCCGGAGCTGAGAAAACGCTTCATTGAAACTCTGGAACTGACACCGGAGCAGGTGATCTTCCCCAGCGATTCGCAGTATTACGTGGTAATGGGTGCTGCCCTCATGGCGGAAAAGTACCCGAAGCAGGGCGTGGAAGACATTCTGGAGCGCCTGAACAATACGTCGGCTGCGGAGATGAGCGAAACGAAACATAGCGAACCGCTGTTCAAAAACCAGGAAGAGTACGACACTTTCTGTGAACGTCACGCAAAACATAAAATCAAGCGAAGAGACATTCGTGAAGCCAAGGGACCGGTGTATCTGGGCATCGATGCCGGATCTACCACCACAAAGGCTGCGCTGATCGATGACGAAAAATACCTGCTGTATTCCTTCTATCGCAACAACGAAGGAAATCCCCTGGCAACCACCATGGAGATGCTGAAGGAGATGTACAGCCTCCTGCCGAAGGATGCCTATGTGGCGAAGGCTACAGCAACCGGCTACGGCGAAGGTCTGGTAAAGGCCGCTTACGGTGTGGACCTGGGAGAAATCGAGACCATGGCCCACTACAAGGCTGCAGAAGAATTCCTTCCTGGCGTGGAATTTATTCTGGACATCGGCGGCCAGGATATGAAGTGCATGAAGATCCGCGACGGTGCGATCTACAACATCATGCTGAATGAAGCTTGTTCTTCCGGCTGCGGTTCTTTCATCGAAACCTATGCCAAGTCCGTGGAAATGGATGTAAAGGACTTTGCCAAGGAAGCGATCTTTGCGGAAAATCCGGTGGATCTGGGTACAAGATGTACCGTATTTATGAACTCCAAGGTAAAGCAGGCTCAGAAAGAAGGGGCAACCATCGGCGATATCTCCGCTGGTTTATCTTCTTCTGTCATCCGAAATGCCTTATATAAAGTAATCAAGCTGCGCGATCCGGAAGAAGCCGGAAACAAGATCGTTGTTCAGGGCGGTACCTTCATGAACGAAGCCGTTCTGCGCAGCATTGAAAAAATCGTAGGAAAAGATGTTGTCCGTCCTGACATTGCCGGGATCATGGGCGCATTCGGTGCGGCGCTGATTTCGAGAAACAATAGTCAGCCCGGTGACGAATCAGGGCTGATCCATCCGGAAGAGATGGATCGCTTCGAAGCAAAGACCTCTCATACCCGCTGCAAGGGCTGCCAGAATCACTGTCTTCTGACCATCAGCCACTTCAACGGCGGCGGCCGCTACATTACCGGAAATCGCTGTGAACGCGGGGCCGGCGGAGAAAAGGTCAGCAACAACCTGCCCAATTTGTTTGAATATAAGTATGATAGACTGTTCCGCTATAAACCGCTGGAAGCAGAATTTGCAGCGAAGGGAACGGTGGGGATCCCCCGTGTTCTGAACATGCATGAGAACTATCCCTTCTGGTTTACGTTCTTTACCTATCTGGGCTTCCGCGTGGTTCTGTCTCCCCAGTCTTCCAAGGCTCTGTACGAGGGCGGTATGGAAACCATTTCTTCGGATACGGCTTGTTATCCGGCGAAGCTGGTCCACGGTCACATCAAGTGGCTGGTGAACCAGAACGTGGACTGGATCTTCTATCCCAACATCAATCTTGAACGGGAAGAGGATGCAGGTGCTCCTAACCATTATAATTGCCCCATTGTAGGAACTTATCCGGAAGTGATCGCTCACAACATGGACGATGTGTTCCAGGAAGCAAACATGCGCTTCGAACATCCTTTCCTGCCCTATGATAACGACGAACGTCTGACCAAACGTTTGGCGGAACTGATGGCGGATTTCGACATCAAGCCGCAGCAGGTCATGGGCGCTGTGAAGGCTGCCCGCGAAGAAGACGAAAAGTTTAAGGCGGATATCCGCCGCAAAGGGGAAGAAGCTCTGAAATATATTGAGGAACATGGAGTCAAGGGCGTGGTTCTGGCCGGTCGTCCCTATCATCTGGACCCGGAAATCAACCACGGCATCGATAAGCTGATCACCACCTTTGATATGGCGGTGCTGACAGAAGACTCCGTTGCCCATCTGACGGAACTGACTCGTCCCATCCGAATCCTGGACCAGTGGATGTACCATTCCCGTCTTTATAAGGCAGCGCAGTTTGTAGGGGACCACGACGATCTGGAAC
>JAFOGM010000263.1 GCA_017386805.1 Bacillota bacterium | reverse complement strand
TATATCGGTACCGTTCCGGAAGGTCCCTTCACCCACAAGATCTTCGTTCCCTTCTATCTGTTGGGAACCTATACATTGAAAACCATCGTTCCCCAGGGAAAGTACACCGTAAGAAGCACTGTGGCTGTCATCACCGATGAGCGAGGAAGAGACATTCCCGTGGCTCTGTCCTTCAAGTGGCCCGTAAAGCGTGCGGTGAAGTGCTACACCGAACGTCTGGCTCCCGTGGAAACCATGGAAACCAAGGTGCGTCTGATCGACTCCTTCTTCCCGGTTGCCAAGGGCGGAACCTACTGTATCCCGGGACCTTTCGGCGCAGGTAAGACCGTGCTGCAGCACACCACCTCCAAGTATGCGGATGTGGACATCGTAATCATCGCAGCCTGCGGCGAACGTGCCGGTGAAGTCGTGGAAACCCTCACCGAGTTCCCCGAACTGGTGGACCCGAAGACAGGCCGTTCTCTGATGGAACGTACCATTATTATTTGTAATACATCTTCCATGCCGGTTGCTTCCCGAGAAGCGTCGGTATATACCGCAGTAACTCTGGCAGAATACTATCGCCAGATGGGTCTGAACGTTCTGCTGTTGGCAGACTCCACCTCCCGTTGGGCACAGGCGATGCGTGAAATGTCCGGTCGTCTGGAAGAAATCCCCGGCGAAGAAGCCTTCCCGGCTTACCTGGAATCCTACATTGCGGCCTTCTACGAAAGAGCAGGTTACGTTCGTCTTCCCGATGGAAGCAAGGGTTCCGTAACCATCGGCGGCACCGTTTCTCCTGCCGGCGGGAACTTCGAAGAACCCGTAACGCAGGCAACCTTAAAGGTAGTTGGTGCTTTCCACGGCTTGTCCAGAGAACGTTCCGATGCGAGAAAGTATCCCGCCATCGACCCGCTGATCTCCTGGTCCAAGTACAAGAGCGTTATCGCTCCTGAAAAGTCTTCCTACTGTAAGAAGATCCTCCACCACGGCGATGAAATCGGTTCCATGATGAAGGTTGTAGGCGAAGAAGGGACCAGCCTTTCCGACTATATGACCTATCTGAAGGCAGAGATGCTGGATGCTGTATATCTGCAGCAGAACTCCTTCGACCCCATCGATGCCAACTGCGATACGGCGAGACAGTGCTACGTGGTAAATAAGCTGATCACTGTGTTAGGCAGTGAATTTGATTTACATGATAAAGACAGTGCCCGCGGGTTCTTCAACCGCATGAGACAGCACTTTATCGACTGGAACTATACCGAATTTGAAAGCGATGCCTTTAAGGCTGCGGAGGCTGCGATCGATGCCCTCTATGCAGAGGGAAAGGGATCCATCGGCCAGGAAGCAGAGCTTTTACTGAAGGACGGTGAATAAGTATGAATAAAGTATATAACCGAATCGAATCGATCACCGGGAACGTCATCACCGTAAAGGCCAGCGGCGTTCGGTATAATGAACTGGCGCAGATCCATACCCGCTTTGGGAAGTCTCTGGCAACGGTAAACAAGATCGACGGCGACATCGTTTCGCTGCAGGTGTTTGCCGGCGGTCAGGGTGTTTCCACCGGTGACGAAGTGCGCTTCTTAGGCCGCGAAATGAAGGTTCCCTTCAGTGAAGACCTGCTGGGCCGTATCTTCAACGGTTCCGGAGAACCGAGAGACAATGGACCGATGCTCTACGACAACCAGAAGTCCATCGGCCGTCCCTCCGTTAACCCCACAAAGCGTATTTTAGCAAACCGCATGATGAGAACCAACATTCCCATGATCGACATGTTCAATACGCTGGTGGTATCTCAGAAGCTGCCCATCTTCTCCATTTCCGGGGAACCCTACAACCAGCTTCTGGCTCGAATCGCCATGCAGGCGGAAGCCGATGTCATCGTACTGGGCGGTATGGGCCTGAAGTATGACGACTTCCTCTACTTTAAAGAAGAACTTTCCAAGGGCGGCGCGTTAAGTAAGACCGTTATGTTCATCCATACGGCTTCTGACCCCACCGTTGAATGTATGATGATTCCGGATATGGTTCTGGCAGTTGCAGAGCAGTTCGCTCTGGAAAACAAGGACGTACTGGTACTGCTGACCGATATGACCAACTTTGCCGACGCCATGAAGGAAATCGCCATTACTCAGGAACAGGTACCTTCCAACCGTGGGTACCCCGGCGACCTGTACTCTCAGCTGGCTGCCCGTTATGAAAAGGCAGTCGACTTCGACAGCTCCGGTTCGGTTACCGTTCTGGCGGTTACCACCATGCCGGGGGACGACGTAACCCATCCGGTTCCGGACAATACGGGCTACATCACAGAAGGACAGTATTATCTGAAGGGCGGCCGAATCGAACCCTTCGGTTCCCTGTCCCGACTGAAGCAGAACGTCAACGGAAAGACCAGAAAAGACCATCGTGCCCTGATGGATGCCATGATCCGTCTGTACTCTTCCTACAAAGATACCCTGGAAAAGAAGCACATGGGCTTCGCCATGAGCCGTTGGGACGAACGACTGCTGAAATACGGCGAGCTGTTCGAACGCAAGTTGATGGCTCTGTCGGTCAACCTGCCTCTGGAAGATGCACTTGACTTGGGTTGGGAGATCCTGGCTGACTGCTTCGATAAGGATGAAACCGGTATGAAGTCAGAGCTCCTTGATGAATTCTGGCCCGTGAGATAAAGGGGGTCGTGATTTTGGCAAAAATCAAATTAACGAAAAACGAGTTAAAGGTACAGAAAGACGCGCTCAAGATGTACCAGAGATATTTGCCGACACTGACACTGAAAAAACAGCAGCTTCAAGCAGAAATTCGCACCATTGAACTGAAGGCAAAGGAAGTACGTCAGGCGAGAGAAGACCTGGAAAAGGGCTTCCACTCCTGGATCGCCGTCTTCAGTGAAAAGGAAGCTTTCCCGGAAAGAGTCATTACGGTAAGTAATATCCGAAAGGGAAGAGGAAACATCGCAGGTGTGGATATTCCCATCTTCGAGGGAGCGGATTTTTCCAGAAGCGATTACGACTTCTATGAGACTCCCCTCTGGGTGGACATCGCGGCCAACCACATGGAAAAGGCCATGATGCTGGATCTGGAAGCGGAAGTGTTGGATGAACAGGTCAGACTTTTGGAGAAAGAGCTTATGGCTACCTCTCAGAGAGTCAACCTGTTTGAAAAAGTCAAGATTCCTGAAACTCAGGCAAATATCAAAAAAATCTCGATTTATATGGCGGATCAGCAGGTCAGTGCTGTTGTCCGTTCCAAAATATCAAAACGTAAGATTGCCCTTCGCAATGCGGAGGCTTTGGAAAGGCAGGGTGATACCGTATGATCGTGCCTATGAAAAAAGTTTCTCTCATTGTTATGGGGGATAAAAAAACAGAAACCCTGAAGCGGCTTCGGAAACTGGGGCTCATGCACGTGGAAATCACCGAAGGTTCGGGCGAACGCCTGGTGCAGCTGAAGGAGCAGATCGCTTTACTGGAAAGTGCCATCTTCGGCATCGGTAAGGTGAAAGGCGTGGAACCGAAGGAAATCGACACAGCGGAAGCTGTGGCGGTTGCCAGAGAGATCGCAGCTCTTTCGGATCAGAAGAAGAACTACGGTGCAGAACGTGCGGCGCTGGCTGCAGAGCTGGATCGATTGAAGCAGTGGGGAGACATGGATCCCGACGAAATCGCAGCTCTGGCGGAAAAGGGCGTGGAGCTTCAGCTGTACGAAATGCCGAAGAAAGAATATGAAGGTTTGGGCGAAGCCGTAAAAACCATGCGGCTGGAAACCACGAAGGCTTCTGTGAAATTCCTGCTGTTCCCCATGGGAGCGGAAGGAGAAGAGGAAGCCATCGAGAGCTTGAAAACCTATCGGCTGGATCTGCCCCAGAGTTCCACAAAGGAAATGGAGCAGCGCATGGCGAAGCTGACCGAGGATATGGAAGCGGTGGACGGTAAGATTTCCGGATACGGCGCTTACATGGACAGCTTAAAAGCAGCCATCCAGGCCAGCGAAAAGGAAATGGAATTCGAAACCTATGCCACCGGTATGGCGAACGAAGCGCTTTCGGCCAGCGGTGGAAGCTGTGTCAGCGTTTCTCATTTCCAGGGCTACATCGAAGCGGAACACCTGGATACCTTAAAGCAGGCGGCGAAAGACAACTGCTGGGGTCTCTTTATTGAAGAACCCACAGAGGAAGACAACGTTCCCACCAAGCTGAAGAACAACAAGTTTGTCAGCCTGATCTATCCGCTGACGGACTTCCTGGGTACCGTTCCCGGATACTTTGAATATGACATCTCCGCCTGGTTCCTGATGTTCATCCTGATCTTCTTCGGGATCATCTTCGGCGACGGCGGCTACGGTTTGTTGATCTCCGGGGTTGCCCTGGTACCGATCCTCAAATCCCTGGCGGCGAAAAAGCCGGTACAGCCCGCGTTCTTACTGGTGGGTCTGTTCGGCCTCTCCACCATCCTGTGGGGAACGCTGACCTGTACCTGGTTCGGACTGTCTCCGGAGCAGCTGCCCCAGTGGCTGAAAGCATTGTCGATCCCGGTGATCTCCAATGTGTATGCCGATAAGATCTGGAGCCTCCCCTGGACACCGGAAGGCGTGGGGCTGACCACCGCTCAGAATCTGCAGATTTTCTGCTTCACTCTGGCGCTGATCCAGCTGACCATCGCTCATATCAAGGGCTTCCTGAGAAACCGGAAATCCTTGAAGATGCTGGGTGACCTGGGATCGATCCTGCAGCTGATCGGGATCTACTACCTGGTACTGAGCCTGGTAGTCAATGCAGAGGTCTTCAGCTTCGGCCTGGTGGTAAGCGGAATCCCCGTAGGAACGGTAGCCATCGTTCTGATTGCCGT
>JAFOGM010000262.1 GCA_017386805.1 Bacillota bacterium | reverse complement strand
GTAGACGAAGGTGCGGATGGCCATGCGGTCGATGAAGTGACGGTCATGGCTGACGGCAATCACGGCACCGGCGAAGGTATCCAAATAATCCTCTAAAATGCAGAGGGTGTCGATGTCCAGGTCGTTGGTGGGCTCGTCCAGGAGAAGGACGTTGGGCGCACTCATGAGGATCCCCAGCAGGTATAGACGACGCTGCTCACCGCCGGAGAGACGGCCGATGGGGATGGAATGCATGTGGGGCGGGAACAGGAAGCGTTCCAGCATCTGGCTGGCGCTGATGACGCCGCTTTCGGTACGGACGTTCTGCGCGATATCACAGATATAGTCGATGATACGCTGGGACTTGTCCATGTGTTCGTTTTCCTGGGAGAAGTAACCGATCTTTACGGTTTCTCCGATTTCCACGGTACCGCTGTCCGGCGCCAGTTCCCCGGCAATCATCTTCAGCAGCGTGGATTTTCCGGCACCGTTTTCCCCTAAGATCCCGATGCGGTCGTTGCGCAGTACGGTATAGGTGAAATCGTTGATGACGGTATAGTCATCGTAAGACTTGGAGACGTGTTCCAGTTCGATGATCTTCTTTCCCAGACGGGAAGCCACGGAACTCATTTCCACGGCAGAATCGTCGATGACCAGTTTTCCCTGTTCCAGCTGATGGAAGCGTTCGATGCGGGCCTTGGCCTTGGTGGTTCTGGCCTGGGCACCTCTGCGGATCCATTCCAGTTCACGGCGATATAAGGTACGGCGCTTTCGCTCGATGGCCTGGGCCATTTCTTCGCGGGCAGCCCGATTTTCCAGATAGGTCTCGAAGTTCCCTTCATGGCGATACAGAGCACCGCCGGTCAGTTCCAGAATCACGTTGGTGACGCGGTCCAGGAAGTAGCGGTCATGAGTAACCATGAAGATGGCACCGCGATATTTCTTTAAAAAGCCTTCCAGCCATTCTACGGTGTCGCTGTCGATATGGTTGGTAGGTTCGTCAAGGATCAGGATGTCGGACGGGTTGGTGAAGATCCCTGCCATGGCAACTCTCTTGCGTTCACCGCCGGACAGGGTTCCCATTTTCGCATCGAAATCGTCGATGCCCAGCTGATGGAGCATGGACTTGCAGCGGAAATCACCTTCCGCCAGGACTTCCGGCCAGAGGTAGCTGGTTGCCTGTTCCAGTACGGTCTTCTCCGGGTCGCAGACGGGAGCCTGGGGTAAGAAGCCGATGCGGACGCCGCCGGTGAGGATGATCTTTCCGTCGTCCGGCTCTTCGATGCCTGCGGTGATGCGCAGCAGGGTGGATTTTCCGGTACCGTTGACACCGATGAGACCGATCTTGTCCCCTTCGTTGATGGCGTAGGACAGGTTGGTCAATAAGGGGTCTACGGTATAGGATTTGGATATATCAGTAGCGTTGAGTAAAATCAATGCAGATTCCTCCTTATAATGTAGGTATCATCATATTCTATAATATTTTCAGAGTTGTGTCCAACGAAAAATACTCGTTGATTGATGAGGGGGAATGCTGATATAATATAGGTTGGATTATTAGCTCCAAAGGAGGATACACAACAATGAAAGCTGGATTTATCGGCCTGGGGATCATGGGAAAGCCCATGGCCATGAACATCTTAAAAGCAGGAAAAGAACTGATGGTTTACGACCTGAATGAAGAGATCGTTGCGGAACTGGTTGGCCTGGGCGCAACAAAGGCTACGATCGAGGAGATCGGTACCGAATGTGACGCAGTGTTCACCATTCTTCCCAATGCAGGAATCGTGCAGAACGTTCTGTTCGATGAAGGCGGCGTAGCGGAATATATGGCTAAGGACGGTTCCGCAGCTTCCAGAGGCGGCGCTGTGGTTTGTGACATGAGTTCCGTAACTCCCGGTGATTCCAGATTCTGTTATGATAAATTGAAAGAAATCGGTGTTGGTTTCGTGGATTCCCCCGTCAGCGGCGGTGAACCCAAAGCCATCGATGGAACCCTGGCTTTCATGGCTGGTGGTGATGAAAAGGATTTCGATGCACTGAAGGAATACTTCGATGCCATGGGAAGCTCTGCTATGCTGGTAGGTCCTTCCGGAAACGGAAGCATTGCCAAGCTGGCCAACCAGATCATCGTTAACCTGAACATTGCTGCTGTTTCGGAAGCCTTCGTTTTAGCAACCAAGGCTGGTGCGGATCCGGAAAAGGTGTATCAGGCCATCCGCGGCGGTCTGGCTGGTTCTACCGTCATGGATGCGAAAGTACCCATGATCCTGGATAGAAACTTTAAGCCCGGCGGTACCATTACCGTAAATCACAAGGATATCAAGAACGTTATGGCAACCGCTCACGCTACCGACGTTCCGCTTCCTCTGACCAGTCAGCTCTTTGAAATCATGCAGGCGCTGCGTGTCAGCGGTCACACGGGTGATGACCACAGCGGTATCGTTCAGTACTTCGAACAGCTGGCCGACATCCAGGTGAAGCGCCCGGAGGAATAAGATGAGCGAAGTGAAACGAATCAGCGCGGACATTCTGAAGACTTTCCCGGCAGTGGACGAAGCTGCTGTGGAGGCTATGCTTCAGGAAGAAGTGCAAAAGAACGAAAAGAAGATCGTGGTTCTGGATGACGATCCTACAGGAGTCCAGACGGTCCACGACATTTCTGTATATACCGGTTGGGATCTGGACAGCATCCGCGAAGGCTTCGCCGAAGAAGGAAAGCTGTTCTACATCCTGACAAACTCCCGCGGCCTGACTGTGGCCCAGACCACCCAGGTCCACCAGGACATTGCCCACCGTGTGGCGGAAGTGTCCAGAGAAACCGGAAAGGATTTCATCCTGATGAGCCGCAGCGACTCTACGCTTCGCGGCCACTACCCGCTGGAACCCCGTCTTCTGAAGGATATCGTGGAGGAAGAAACGGGTGTGAAGATCGACGGTGAAGTGATGTGTCCCTTCTTCAAGGAAGGCGGCCGATTCACCATCAATGATGTGCATTACGTAAAGTACGGGGATGAATTGGTTCCTGCCGGAGAAACGGAATTTGCCAGAGACAAGACCTTCGGATACAAGGCTTCCGACATCAAGGAATACATCGAAGAAAAGACCGGTAGTGAATTCAAAGCCTGTGATGTGACCAGCATTTCACTGGAAGATATTCGGGCTCTGAACATCGATAAAATCGTGGATCAGCTGATGCAGGTCCGTGATTTCCACAAAATCGTGGTCAATGCCGTCGATTACGTGGATGTGAAGATCTTCTGTGTGGCTCTGTATCGGGCCATGGCGCAGGGAAAGCACTTTATGTTCCGCACAGCGGCTGCCATCGTCAAGGAAATCGGCGGGATTTCTTCCCAGCCCTTACTGACACGGGAGCAGATGATCACCAAGGAGACAACCAACGGCGGTGTTATCGTGGTAGGTTCCCATACGGAAAAGACCACCCGACAGCTGGAAGAACTGAAGAAGATCCCGGGAATCGTTTCCATCGAATTCGATTCCGATCTGGTTTTGGATGACGTGAAGTTCGCGGAAGAGACGCGCAGAGTAAGAAGCCTCATCGAAGAGACCATCGCCGGCGGAAAGACGGCGGTTGCCTATACGAGACGAAAGCTTCTGGTCATCGAAAACGACACGAAGGAAGAGGCACTGATCCGCTCGGTAAAGATTTCCGACGCTGTCCAGTCTCTGGTGGGAGAACTCACCGTGGAACCCAGCTTCGTGATTGCCAAGGGCGGGATCACATCCAGCGACGTGGGAACGAAAGCCCTGCGGGTGCGACGCGCCAACGTCATGGGACAGATCCGACCGGGGATTCCCGTTTGGCAGACCCGTTCCGAAAGCAAATTCCCCAATACGCCTTATGTCATCTTCCCCGGAAACGTGGGCGAGGACGTTACATTGAGAGAAGCGGCTGAGATTTTGATGCAGCCGTAAGTGATAGATAACAAAGGAGAGAACAATGGACTACAATAAATTAGCCAACCTGCTGTTCCCGCAGATCAAGAAGACTCCCGCAGATTACGAAACCATTTATCCGCCGAGAAACCTGCCGGAAGGCGCAAAGGTAACCCGTCTGGGACCCAGCCCCACCGGTTTCATCCACCTGGGCAACTTATACGGTGCTTTCGTTGACGAACGTCTGGCTCACCAGAGCGGCGGCGTCTTCTTCCTGAGAATTGAAGATACCGACGACAAGAGAGAAGTGCAGGGTGCGATCCCCATGCTGATCCAGGCGCTGCATCACTTCGGCGTAAACTTCGACGAAGGGGCAACCATGAACGGCGAAGTGGGCAACTACGGTCCCTACCAGCAGAGCCAGCGCGGCGAAATCTATCAGTGCTTCGCTAAGTACCTGGTTTCTCAGGGCCTGGCATATCCTTGCTTCATGACCGAAGAAGAAATCGCTGCGGTTCGTGAAGAACAGGAAGCAAAGAAGGTAAACCCCGGTATCTACGGTGAATACGCAAAGTGCAGAGATCTGTCCTTCGAAGAAGTCGTTGACAGAATCAGCGACGGCCAGGAATATGTTATTCGTTTCAAGTCCAACGGAAGCCTGGAAAATCACTTCACCGTCATCGATGCCATCCGCGGTGAACTGACCATGCCGGAAAACGATCAGGACGTTGTTATCCTGAAGAAGACCGGTATCCCTACCTATCACTTCGCACACGTTGTGGACGACCATCTCATGAGAACCACTCACGTTGTCCGCGGTGAAGAATGGCTGTCCTCTCTGCCCATCCACGTGGCTCTGTTCAATGCGCTGGGTTGGGAACTGCCGACTTATTGTCACACCACCGTTCTGATGAAGATGGACGGCGAAACCAAGAGAAAGCTGTCCAAGAGAAAGGACCCTGAACTGTCCTTAGAATACTACAAGCAGGAAGGATACCATCCTCTGGGTGTAAGAGAATACCTGCTGACCATTCTGAACTCCAACTACGAAGAATGGAGAATCGCAAATCCGGACGCTCCTGCAGAAGACTTCCAGTTCACTGCAGAAAAGATGTCCAGCTCCGGTACTCTGTTCGACCTGGACAAGCTGAACGATATCTGTAAGGATGTCATTGCAAAGATGTCCGCAGAAGAAGTTCTGCGTTATATGATCGACTGGGCAGAAGTTTACCAGCCGGCAATCGCAGCCATGATGAAGGATGATCCGGAAAAGATGATCCAGATCTTCTCCATCGACCGCGGCGGCGAAAAGCCCAGAAAGGACCTGATCTACTGCCGTCAGATCTTCCACTTCATCAGCTACTTCTTCGATGAACACTTCATGATCGAAGATGATTATCCGGCTGAAGTTTCCATGAAGGACGCGAAGGAAATCCTGAACCGTTATTACAAGGAATACGATGAAAATGACGACAATGCAGCTTGGTTCGACAAGATGAAGGCCATGGCAGGTGACATGGGTTATGCTATCAAGCCGAAGGACTTCAAGAAGAATCCTGACCAGTTCAAGGGCCACGTAGGTCACGTTTCCAACGTGATTCGTCTGGCAATCACCGGCCGTACCAACTCCCCCGATCTGTGGCTGATCCAGCAGATCATGGGTAAGGAACAGGTACGCGGAAGAATCGCGCAGGCGTTCCAGGATATCGGCTAATAGAAACTAATCCGAGCGAGCCTGTGCTCATGT
>JAFOGM010000261.1 GCA_017386805.1 Bacillota bacterium | reverse complement strand
TTTTCGAAGTCCACGAAGTATTCGGGAATCATGCCCAGTTCCTTTCTGCGAGCCAGCGCCTTTTCGGAAGCCCACAGGATGAACATGCCGGGGCAAACGCCGAAGGCCTTCTGAGAACCGGTGAACAGGATGTCGATGTTCATTCCGTCCACGTCGCAGAATTCACCTGCAGTAGCAGCTACACCGTCCACGATGTAGATGGTTTCGGGATACTTCTTCATCATTTCGCCGATTTCAGCGATGGGAGCACATACACCGGTAGCGGTATCTACGTGAGATACGGTCATTGCTGCGTACTTCTTTTCTGCCAGCTTTGCTTCGATGTCAGCTACGGGAACGATCTGGCCCCATTCAGCCTTGATCACGTCCACATTCAGGCCCTTGCGTTCACAGATGTCGATGAATCTGTCGCCGAAGAAACCGTGGCTTACGATCAGAACGTTGTCACCTCTCTTGGTGGTATTGGCGATGGCCATTTCCATTGCCAGAGTACCGGTACCTGCCAGAGGGAAGGTCATACCGGAGCAGTTCAGCAGTGCGCCTAAATCAGCGATCAGCTTCTTATAATCTGCTACAAAACGGGGATCACCGAACGCCTGGATTTCACGGCCCATTTCCTGACGGATGGATTCTACCACGGGAGTCGGTCCGGGGATCATTACCATTTTCTTAGTGCTCATGTTTATCGTCTCCTTTATTCTCACATAGAATTTAATACGTTGTTATGTTGACAGCCTTTGCTGTTCCATCTCCACTTTTTAGAATATCACTTTGACATTTTAGCGTCAAGCTTCGGATTTGACCATCTTTCGCTTCCAGCGTCCGCTGAAGTAGTAAGCTGCCTGAAGGCCCGCACAAGCGAACCAGGTCACAATGTATGCCGCAAATACCACGTCGAAGGTGGTAACGAACATACCCATAATTTTCAGGATCAGAACACGCATCACGCACATGGTGCTGACGGACACCACCATGGTCGCCACGGTATCTCCCGCGCCGTTGATGGCCCCGGCAAACACCTGATTCAGACCCAGCAGGAAGTAGAACGGTACCATGGCTCTCAGCATGTATACGCCCTGTTCCAGGATCTCTGCTTCGTCACAGAAGATGCTCAGAGCAGGTTCTGCAAAGACGAACAGCAGGATACCGGTGGCAGCTGCCCAGCTGCAGTTGATCAGAGCGGTGACTTTCACCCCGCCGGATACGCGGTCCAGACGACCGCCGCCGATGTTCTGTCCAGTGAAGGTGGTCATGGCAATACCCAAGCTGTGGAAGGGCATCAGCAGGATCATATCCAGCTTACTGTATGCGCTCCAACCGGCCAGTGCAGCAGCACCGAAGCCGTTGATTGCTCCCTGAACGATGACATTGGAGAAGCTGACAACCATGCTCTGGAGCCCGGAAGGGATCCCTACTTTCAGAATGTGCTTCAGCTCATCGGTATGACATTTCAAGTCTTTGAGGGACAATCGATACTCTTTCGGAAGCTGCATCATCTTTCTGGCCACCATGGCACAGGCGATGGCCTGAGCGATGATGGTGGCAATGGCTGCGCCTTCTACATCCATACCGAAGACCACAACGAATACCACGTCAAGAACCATATTCACTCCGCAGACGACTGCCAGATAGTATAACGGCGATCTGGAATTTCCCATGCCTCGCAGGATGGCAGCGCCCATGTTATAAAGTCCCATGAAGAACACACCGCTGAAGAACACCTTCAGATAGACCGAAGCCTGATGGAATACTTCTTCCGGCGTATCGATCCAAAGCAGAATGGAATCGGTCAGCAGTACGCCCACAATGGATAATAAAATCCCGAAAATGATACTGAAGAAAATGGAGGTATGAATGGCTTTCTTCACTTCTTCCATTTTTCCAGCGCCATAGTATTGGGAGATCACAACACTGGCCCCGTTGGTCAGGCCCAC
>JAFOGM010000260.1 GCA_017386805.1 Bacillota bacterium | reverse complement strand
GAAGCATCGTCGACCCGCGACTGGACCTTCTGCAGGTGACACCCATTGCGCCGCAGAATACCACGGCATATCGTTCCTTCCTGTCCAGCGTTCTGCTTCCCAACAACCTGCCCGTGATCATCCATCCGGAAAACGCGGAAGACCGCGGGATCTATATTGTTGCGGACCATACCAGCCAGCGCTACGACCGCATCGACAAGATCACAGTGGAACTGTCCGGTGATGCAATCCAACTGCTGCGCTTTGAGCAGTACGACTTCTGGAAAAAAGCAAAGAGCAAATTATTATAATGAGTGAATCGAAACTGACATACATACTGAAAAAAGAAGATGAAGAACTGGCTCTCCGATCCCTCCTGCGTCGCGAATTTGGCGTATCTACCCGTTTTTTACGAAAGCTGAAGGATGAGGATCGTATTTTCCTGGACGGTAAGAATGTGAAAGCCTTTGAACAGGGAAAGAAGGGACAAGTGTTGGAGATCCGGATGCCGGAAGAAACCAGCTGGTTTGAACCGGAAGACATCCCCATTGACGTCCTGTATGAGGATGAAGACTTGATCGTGGTGAACAAGCAGCCTGGTCTGGTGGTTCATCCCACCAACGGAAAGCCCAACGGCACCATGGTCAACGGTCTCGCCAAGCGAATGATGGACCGGGAAGAGCAATATAAGATTCGCCTGGTCAATCGCCTGGATATGGATACCTCCGGGATCTGTATCGTAGCCAAGAATAGCTACTGCCAGGACTTCTTCATGAAGCAGATGCAGAAGAACCAGGTGGAAAAGGCATATGTGGCCTTTGTCAACGGAACGTTGACGGGAGCCGGCACGGTGGATCTTCCCATCGGTCGGAAAGAAAACGATCCCTGGAGAAGAGCCGTCTGCGATGACGGAGCACCGTCGGTGACTCATTTCCGAAGCCTGTCCACCTTTGAAAAGAACTATTCTTTGGTGGAACTGGTGCTGGAGACAGGGCGTACCCATCAGATTCGTGTCCACATGTCCCATCTGGGATATCCCTTGATCAGCGATCATTTATACGGTCAGGGGGAAGCGGAACATCATCTGATTCCGCGTCAGGCTCTTCACGCCTATAAGATTTCCTTTGTTCATCCTCGCACCAAGGAGCGCATGACGGTGGAAGCACCGATACCGGAAGATATGATCCGCCTCCGGAAGCTTCTGGGAAAGGAATACAAAGAAGGATAGCACAAAAATCCAATCACCTTCATATCATGGTACTACCATGAGTGGAGGTGATTTTTTTGAACGAAGAATACAGTAAACAGTGTGCAGACTGTCAGTGCCGTCCCCAGCGTCCGGAGTGTCCGCCGCCCTGTCCGCCGCCGGTTTGTGATCCCTGTTATTCCAACAATAACAATGGGATCTGGAGCTGGATCCTGATTCTGGTGATCCTGTACTGTCTGTTCTGCAGCGGAAACGATAACCGGGGAGGATTGTTGGGCGGTTTGTTTTAAGCTAAGAATGAGAGCAAGACAAGGGAATTGTCTTGCTCTTTTTTTGTGACAGCGGTAAAATAACTATGTATGCAAAAGCGAATGGATTTTGGAGTTTTCAAAAGAATGACAGAGAAAAAAGAGTTTCAACTAAAGTTTTATCAAATTGCTTTGATGTATATGAGTACCCTCATGGGCGCCGGATTTTCCTCCGGAAAAGAAATGTGGCAGTTCTTCGGGGTCTTTGGTCTGGAAGGACTGAAGGGTATCGCTGTGGCATCAGCCTTTCTGTTTACCTTCGGGTATTTCAGCGTGTCCAATGCGAAGATGATCGGCAGTGCCGAATTCGGGAAATTGGTTTGTCCGGTGGACAACCCTAAGATCACCACAGCCATCGGCGGAATCATGTCCATCTTCCTGTGGATGGCCTATCTTTCCATGGTCAGCGCCGGAGGCGCTCTGCTGGAAGAACAGTTCGGCGTTCATCATGCTCTGGGAAGT
>JAFOGM010000259.1 GCA_017386805.1 Bacillota bacterium | reverse complement strand
TGTCTGCCCATGGGTTTGTGGACGGTGTTCGTTACAGTGCTGGAGATGATGTTCTGGAATACATGGAATCTCTGGAGGGCGGCGACGCTGGAGTGATCTGGACACACATCAACGAAAAGGAAGACTCTGCTGCGGAGTTTCTGTTTACCGGTTTGCGATTGGTGCAGGGCGTGGATTTGAACGAATTTGAAGCGCGTTTCGGACAATCCTTCGAATCCATGTATGAGTCAATACTTGCGGAATTGGAAGAATTCCGTCGTCAGGGATATCTTGTCATCGAAGAGGTGTCGCTGCGCAGAGAGGGAGGCGCCGAAGGCGCCGGTTGCCGCAGAATGTATCTGACGGAACGGGGAATGGACATTTCCAATCGCATCATGGCTCTGTTTGTATAAGTAAATTTGTCCCAGGAGGATTATGATATGAAAGAATTTGCAAAACGCATTGAAGAATTGGCTTTGGATCTGACCAGTCAGTTTAGCGTTTTGGATACGCCGGACGAAGTGGTCATGGCGGAAAAGGTCTATGGAATTTTAGCTTCCAATCCTTATTTTCAGAAACACCCGGAGCTGCTGCGTTACGTGGAACTGAAGGGTGACAGTCTGGGAAGAAAGAGCGTCATGGCCATCGTGAAGGGAGAAAAGAAGCCCTGCGATAAAACTGTGGTTATGATCGGTCATATGGATACCGTTGGGATTTCTGACTACGGCAACTTAGCGGAATTTGCTAACCAGCCCCACGTTCTCATGGAAAAGTTTAAGGAGATCCAGCTGCCGCCGGAAGCAAAGCGTGACCTGGAATCGGGCGACTATCTCTTCGGCCGTGGGATTTTCGATATGAAATCCGGGGATGCGATCCTCATTGCACTTCTGGAAAAGGTGACCGCAGATATCGAAAACTTTGAAGGAAATCTGATCTACGGGGCGGTTTGTGATGAAGAAGGAAACTCCGGTGGGATGCTGAACCTGACTCCGGCTTTGGTAGAACTGCAGAAGGAACAGGGCTTCGAGTACCTGGCTCTTTTGGATACCGACTATATGACTTCCGAATACGAAGGCGATGAAAATAAATATGTATACATCGGTACGGTTGGTAAGCTGATGCCGTCCTTCTTTGTAGTTGGGAAAGAAACCCATGTAGGGGAATCCTTCAAGGGCTTGGATCCCAATCAGATCACTTCCAAGATTACAGATCGTGTGAATCTGAACCCGGAATTCTGTGACATCGTGGAAGGCGAAGTATCCTTACCGCCCATCACCTTAAAGCAGCGTGACCTGAAGCCGGAATATTCCTGTCAGATTGCGAAAACTGCCGTTCAGGTGTTCAACTATGCGACTCAGTGCAGTACCCCGGACCAGGTTCTGGACAAGATGATGGTTGTGGCAAAGGAATGCTTCCAGGAAGTCATCGATACCCTGAATCAGCGTTACGAAGCGTTCTGTAAGATCGCAAACCGTCCCTTTGCAAAACTGCCCTGGGAAGCCCGCGTTCTGTCCTACGACCAGTTATATGCACTGGTGGAAGCAGAAGTGGGGGAAGCAGAACTGAAAGCTCTGGTGAAAGCAAAGATGGAAGACCTGGCCTCTAAAGCTGATATCGACTCCAGAGACAAGGGAATGTTATTGATCGAGTATGTACATTCTCTCTGGTCCGACAGAAATCCGGTGGTCATCGTTTACTTCACACCGCCGTATTATCCGCACATCTACGTGGAAGGATCTACACCGAAGGAAAAGGCTCTGCTGGATGCGGTTGCCGATGCGGTGGATACCACCAAGACCGAGTATAAGCTGGTGTACAAGAAGTTCTTCCCCTATATCTCTGACCTGAGCTACGGTGCAGCGCCCAGAGAAGAAATTGCAGTGGAAGCGTTCAAGGCCAATACACCGGGATTTGGAACGCTGTATTCCATTCCCATCGAAGATATGCAGACATTGAATTTACCAGTACTGGATATCGGTTCCTTCGGTAAGGATGCCCACAAGTTCACGGAACGCATTGAAAAGAGATACACCTTCGAAGTGGCTCCGGAACTGGTATATAAGACAGTGATGAATTTGTTGAAATAACAGGAGGGTGAGAGTATGGCATCTCCGTTCAGAAAAGATTTTATGTGGGGAGGCGCCTGTGCGGCCAATCAGTTCGAAGGCGCCTGGAATGTGGATGGAAAGGGAGCCAGCGTTTCCGATATGTGTACCAACGGTACCCATGAAGAAGCGAAACGTGTGACCACTGAGATTCGTCCCAATACGTTATATCCCAGCCACGAGGCAGTG
>JAFOGM010000258.1 GCA_017386805.1 Bacillota bacterium | reverse complement strand
GGAATGCAAGGGACTGATGGTAGTCAGCCCTACCTATTATGGGATTTGCAGCGACATCCGCGGAATCGCGGAGGTTTGCCACAAGCACGGAGCCATTCTGTTTGTGGATGAAGCCCACGGAGCGCACTGTTACTTCTCGGATCAGCTGCCAGAGGGCGGCTTGGTGCAGGGTGCGGACATGGTATCCCAATCCATTCACAAGGTGACCGGTTCTCTGACCCAGAGTTCCATGCTTCACGCAAGATTTGACCGTGTGGACAGAGCACGTCTGGAAGGAAATCTGCATCTGGTACAGAGTACAAGTCCCAACTATTTACTGTTAACCTCTCTGGATATGGCCCGTCATGATCTGGCCATTCATGGGGAAGAGCTGATCTCCAATGCGGTGGAACTGGCCAAGTATGCCCGTCAGCGGATCAATCATATCCCGGGAATTCGCTGCGCCGGTCGTGAATTGATCGGAACTGCAGGGATCGTCAACGTGGATGAGACCCGTCTTGTGATCAGTGCTGCGGATCTGGGCGTGGAAGGCTTCCGCCTGGAAGATATGCTCTTTGAAGATTACAAGTGCGAAGTGGAGCTGTCGGACTATAAGAACGTCTTAGCGATCATCACCTTTGCCAATGTGAAGGAAGATGTGGATCGTCTGATTGAAGCGCTGGAAGACATTGCCCGCCGCTTTGGTCGCTGCATGAAGCTTCCGGAAGGAAAACCGCTTCCGCCGCAGCCGGAAATGATGATCACACCGCGAAAGGCTTACTTTGCCGCTACGGAAACGGTAGCCTGGGAAGAGGCGAAAGGACGCATTTCCGCAGAAATGATCGCACCCTATCCGCCGGGGATCCCTGTGATTTATCCTGGTGAACGGATGACGGAGGAAGTCTGGAGCTTCCTGGATGAGTATCGTGCCCGCGGAGCTCATTTGCAAGGGCCGGCAGATCCCAAACTGAACACTCTGCGTGTGATCAAAGAATAAAATAAGATATGAAAATCAAAAACCCGAAGGTCTTGATCAGATCTTCGGGTTTTGTATGTTTTTGAAGTATGAACTTTAGCCTTCTGCGTAGATCTTTACGATGTTCTTCAGAACGCCAACAACGGTATCCATGTCTTCTGCGGCAACCAGTTCGAAGGGACCGTGGAAGTTGTAACCACCGGTACCCAGGTTGGGGCAGGGCAGACCCATAAAGGACAGCTTCGCACCGTCGGTACCGCCGCGGATTGCCAGTTCTACCGGAGTCATACCAGCCATTTCGATGGCTTTCTTTGCGTTGTCCACTAAGTGCATGCAGTCTGTCAGCTTTTCAACCATATTATAATAGGTATCCTTCATGATCAGCTCGATGTGAGCCTTGGGATGAGCTTTCTGCGCATCTTCCACGGCTTTCTGCATCTTTGCCTTTCTTTCCTCGAAGGTTACACGGCTGTGATCGCGGATGATGTAATCCATTTCTGCGTAATCTACAGCACCATTGACGGTCATCAGGTGATAGAAGCCTTCATAGCCACAGGTCTTTTCGGGAACTTCGTCAGCGGGCAGAGCATTGTTGATTTCCATCGCGATCATAACGGCATTTTCCATCATGTCCTTTGCGGTACCCGGGTGAACGGATACGCCGGTGATCTTTACGAATGCGCTGGCTGCATTGAAGTTTTCATATTCAACGGCGTTGGGTAAGTTGCCGTCTACGGTGTAAGCGTAAGCTGCACCGAAGTCTTCCACGTCGAACTTGGCAACGCCTTCACCGATTTCTTCGTCGGGAGTGAAGCCGATGCACAGCTTTCCGTGAGGGATCTTTTCTTCGATGAGCTGTTCGCAGAGAGTCAGGATCTCAGCGATACCAGCCTTGTCGTCTGCACCTAATACGGTATCACCGGAAGCGGTGATGACAGTCTTACCAACCAGATCCTTCAGGAAGGGGAAAGCTTCGTTGGTGATGACACGGTCGCACTTGGGCAGAACGATATCGCTGCCGTCGTAGTTTTCCCACAGGATGGGTTCCACACCTTCGCCGCTGAATTCGGGGATGGTGTCCATATGAGCTAAGATACCCAGGCCGGGGAGGTGTTCCAGACCTTCGGTTGCCGGTAATACGCCGGTAACAACGCCGAATTCGCTGCACTTTACATCAACCAGACCCAGTTCCTTCATTTCTTCCACCAGCATGTGAGCCAGGTCGAACTGCCAGGGAGTGCTGGGGTGAGTTCCGGTGGTTTCACTGGAAGAGGTGTGAACTTTGACATAATTTAAAAAACGTTCATAAGTACGCATGGGAATCATTCCTTTCTTTGTACACGTGAAATATATAGTCACAGATATAATCATTTTACCCTATATGGTAAGAAAAATCCAGTTGTTTAGATAAGCTTTCCCAGGGTATGAATAGATTATATATGTAGTCTGTGGAAACGGACTGTTATTCATGAGGGAGGATATATGTTACGCAGATTGATTAAAATAGACGAAGAAAAATGCAATGGCTGTGGTTTGTGCGCCAGTGCTTGTCATGAAGGAGCCATCGGTATGGTGGATGGAAAAGCGAAGCTTTTGCGCGATGATTACTGTGACGGATTGGGAGATTGCCTTCCCGGGTGTCCTGTAGGAGCGATTTCTTTTGAGATCCGCGAAGCGGAAGCCTATGATGAAGAGGCCGTAAAAGAAAATCTGGCCAAGATGAATAAGCACCTTCCGGAAGCTTCTGAGGCACCGACCTGTCTGGCGCAGTGGCCGGTACAGATCCGTCTGGTCCCGGAAAAGATTGCTTATTTCGATGGGGCAGACGTTCTGATCGCGGCTGACTGTGCGGCATACGCCTACGGCGATTTCCACCGACGCTTCATGCGCGGACGCGTCACTTTGGTTGGCTGTCCCAAGCTGGATCCGGTGGACTACAGCGAAAAACTGACGTCTATCTTTAAGAATAATAATGTAAGAAGTGTAACGCTGACACGAATGACCGTTCCTTGCTGCGGCGGAATGAAATTTGCCGTGGAAAAGGCAATCGCCGCCAGCGGAAAGGACATCCCATTCCAGTATGTGGTCATCGATCACAATGGGAATATCGTGGAAGAACGCTGGATGGAATAGGAGATGAGACGGCGGAAACGCCGTCTTTTCAATGGATTTGAAATACGACAAAAAAAGTGGTAAAAAACTGAAAAAAGTACTTGCATTTTGGATCAAGATGTTGTATATTAAGAAAGTACTCGATACGAGATTGTGTGAATTGAATCACGAATTGAGAAAACAACGAAAAACTTTTAAAAAAGTTGAAAAAAGTAGTTGACAGATCGAAATGAATGTGATAAGATAATTCATGTAGTCCGCAAGAGACTGTAGTAAAGATGATATGGCGGTGTAGCTTAGTTGGCTAGAGCGTTCGGTTCATACCCGAAAGGTCGGTGGTTCGACTCCACTCGCCGCTACCATTATCCGGGCGTTTAGCTCAGCTGGGAGAGCATCTGCCTTACAAGCAGAGGGTCATAGGTTCGAGCCCTATAACGCCCACCATTTTTATTGCGGCCTGGTAGTTCAGTTGGTTAGAATGCCAGCCTGTCACACTGGAGGTCGACGGTTCGAGCCCGTTCCAGGTCGCCAATTTAAATGTATCGGATAATATCCATATGGTGGGTATCGTCAAGTGGTTAAGACACAGGATTGTGATTCCTGCATGCGTGGGTTCAAATCCCACTATCCACCCCATTATCTTTCATATCGACGTTGGGGTATCGCCAAGTGGTAAGGCAACGGATTCTGATTCCGTCATCCGAAGGTT
>JAFOGM010000257.1 GCA_017386805.1 Bacillota bacterium | reverse complement strand
GATAATCGTTGATGAATCGATAAATCTGATTCAGCGATGCCGCATTGTTGAAGAGCGCCAGCTGATCTTTTTCCTGACCCGGGATCGTGGTTACGATCTTTTTGTAAGTCAGACGGAACAGGGCCAGCTTTTCCTTTTCCGATAACATCGGTGCGGAGAACAGTACCTGTCCGATCACCAGGAAGGCTTCCTGGCTGACGGATTCGTTGTAATTGGCCAGACCGCCCAAAAGGAGGCCGATCATCTGCTTTGCACGTTCTTCATAGGCTTCCTTCGGCTCTTCGGTTTCAAAGCGGCTGCGATATTCCCCATAGTGTTTCAGCATGACACCCAGGGTATCCAAAGCAACACAAACCACCTGATCGTTGACACTGATCAGGAATTTCTTCAGATCACGAAGGAATTCATCCAGCTCCAAAGGATGGAGCCACAGGACAAATTTCCCCAGGTATTCCGGAATGTATTTGGAGAATTCGTACTCACCGGTTTCCAGACCCATGTTCAATTCGATGGCGATTTCATTGCGCTGGTCCTTGGACAGCAGCGGTGCTGTTTCAAGGAGCGCACGGCCTGCCGTATGGCGAACAGTGATTCGCTCACTGACCTTCAGTAAATTGGACAGGTGGGCTGCAACCTGCAGTACGTTGGCTTCGGGATTTTCTTTGACATAATCCAGAAGCATCTGGATATTGATTTCTTTGATGATCCAGGGTGTAGCGATCTTCATATTCTTCAGGAAGATGTCGGTAACCACGTCCTGGGTGTTGGAGCTATGCCAGAAAACACTGGATGCTCCCCGATTCTGAAGCTGCTCCTTCACATAAATCAGAGCCACATCATCGTCGGTCCGGATGGAATCGATGACACTGCAGATGGTTTTCCACTGCAGTTCCGTCGGTTCTAAGATTTCCATGAACTTCTGCAGGAATCGAAGGACACCGGCCCGGATTTCCATGGAACTGCGTTCATATAAGCTAGAAGCAAAGTTCAGAAGAGCTGTGCGTTCTTCCTCATCCAGTTCCTGAAGCGGAATGACCATCATGGTGTCCAGAAGCATGAAGGCGGTCACATCGTCGTAATCACCCGGCTGATAATGGGCTAAAAGCTTCTTCAAATAAGCCGTTCTGTCCTGCGGTTTGCACTGGGACAGCACGGTCTCCACAACAATTTTCAATGCAAAGCCCAGCCAGCGGCGGTGCTTTTCAATGATTTTGTGATCCGGCGTAAACATCATGACCAGGTACTTTTCCCAAAGCTTAAGGCCAGCACTTTCCGGTTCGTGGATCGCGCTCTTGGGAATTTCCTTTCGATAGTCATCATCAAAGTTCACGATGATCTCACCCATGAGGGCAGCCGCCTGACGGCGAACATCCCCTTCTTTATGCATCATGTGCTCATAGAGGAAGTTCAAGGTCAGGGCCTTCTGACGACGGGTCATATAGGTAAAATATTCTTCAAACACGCTGATATAGGCGCGGCTGTTTTTCCAATTCTTTTCACTGCGAGCGGCTTCCTGAACGGTTCCCAGGGACACATCGCTCTGCAGCAGGTGCATCAGGCGAATGTTGTGATCCACCGCCATGTACTTCAGAAGCTGTACTGTGTCCTCTGCAGACAGGATCGCCGGGTCTGCATGAGTCACCGATTTCGGTTCCTTCGCATTGAGATCCGTATCCACTCCCAGATGGAGCATATAATCTTCGAAGTCCTTCAGCTTGGCGTAGACCTTGCGGTAGCGGTTTTCCTTGGCCTGATCCACGTTGTCCAGCTTACTTAAAATTACGTCGAAAGCATCTTTCAGAGAGAAGTAAGTAATGATTTCTTTTCCCTGTTCATCCCGGCCCACGCTCTTCACGCGGAAATCCGCATAGATCAGCAGCAGGTTTTCCACGGACAGGTTTTCCAGTTCCAGGTCCCAGGTGGAATGGTTCGCTGCAATGTGGCCGATGTTGGCCGCTTTATGGCGTTTGAACCACTGCGCGGTATAATAATAGTGGAGATAGGGAATCCGTCGAACCTCTTCCCCGTGACATCCATACTTTCCGATGTCATGGCCTGCTGCCGCCCCGGAAATCAATCCCAGTTCCACGGGAACGCCCAGAGTTTTCAGCTGGCGGGCCGCATGCATGGCAATGTGATGGACACCGCCCACATGACCCAAAAGGTCAAAATTGACCACTTCCCTGCCGATCCACATCATTTCGTAGATCTTATCCCTGCGGAAACTTTCCAGGAAGGTGCGGTATTCTGCAGCGCTGCTTTCCCCACTGATTTCTTCCTCTGTGGCAAAGTCGAACCAATATCCCGTTTCCACCTTCCCCATAGCCGGAAGCTGGGACAGGAAGGCAGCCAGCACTTCCAGATAAAACCGCGCAGCGGTGATTGCCTCCGGACGGGAATCGATGTCCACGCTTTCTTCAAACATGTCTTTTCTCGCCAGATTGTAGCTGTACTGCAGCCAGCCTTCCGCCGGTTCCACAGGACAGAGTTCTTCCATCAGTGAGAAGCAGAGCTTGAAAATTCGGCTTCCGGAGAAATCATCCCCCATGATCACGTCGGAAATCGCCCCAGTGGAAACATGTTTTTTCACCAGGTTCTGGGCATCTTTTTTATGGAAGCCCACCTGCTTCAAAAATTCCTTGTGGCTGATATTCTCAACGATCTGTCGTTCAATTTGTTTTACGATCTTTTTATACATACCCGTTTCCTCAAATTTCGGTTAACCTTCGATGTGTGTTTCGATCCAGCGAAGCATGTCCTGATATACGGTTTCGCGGTTGCGTTCGTTCAGGATCTCATGGCGGCAGCCTTCATAGAGCTTCATCCGCAGATCTTTTACGCCTGCCAATGCCAGGCGGTCGTGAACCTCTCTGACACCCTTTCCATACTGTCCCACAGGATCCACTGCGCCGGAAACCAGAAATACCGGGAGATTCGCAGGAACCATCTGGGCCCACTGCTTGTCTGTAACGAATTTCAGCATGGAGAACAGATCCAGGAATCCCTGCAGGGTAAAGATAAAGGTACAGCGGGGATCTTTATTGTAGGTCTCGACCACGCCCTCATCGCTGGTGAGCCAATCGTTCTTCGTTTTCTGAGGTTTGAATTTCTTATTGTAAGTTCCAAAGGCAATGTTGCGGACCAGCTCACTTCTGTACCGCTTTCCCTTAAAGGCCATCATGGACTTTACCAGAGGGAACGAAGCCGGAAGGGCCGGATTGGAACCGCTGGTTCCCATGATGATCGCTCCATCGATTTCCTTGGCATACCAACTGATGTAGATGCGAGCCAGGAAGGAACCCATGCTGTGTCCCAGCAGAAAGACGGGAACGCCCGGATATCTCTGTTTCATGATCACCGTCATCTGACGCAGGTCATCCACCAGGTGTTTCCAGCCGTTTTCTTCTGCAAAGAAACCAAAGCCTTCCGGAGATTTTACAGAACTCCCATGGCCCAGGTGGTCGTTTCCAAAGACCACGATCCCCTGTTCCGCAAGGAACTTTGCAAAGCCTTCATATCGTTCAATGAACTCACACATCCCGTGGCTGATCTGTAAAATCGCCCGGGGCTGGAAGTCCGCGCCCGAAGAGGTTTCCTCTGGAGTGTATACGTAATATTGTATGGTATCGACGCCGTTGCAGCTGGCGAATGTTCCGATTTCTTTCATGGTTCTCCTCCTTGAAGATAGATACCTTTATTCTACTACAAATATACCCAAGATACAAAGAAGAAAACCCGGCCAGCGTCACCGTTGGTCGGGTTTTTGAAAGACTTTTTACTTTTCGTCGTGAGCTTCCAGAAGATTGATCTTCAGTTCGAACAATTCTTTGGACAGGTCCACGTAATATGTATGGGGATTTTCGAAACGGCACATTTCTTCCCACAGATTTCCCACTTCCTTCAGGCAGTGTTCACGCACTTCGTGAATGGAGGGAATGTCGTAAACCAGCTGACCCTTGTCGAAGATCTGCACCTGCAGTTCCTTGGCATAGTAGTCGTGGAGCTTCTTTCTCTTCCAGGTTTCTCTGGGGGAGAAGATTTCGTAACCATCACCGCTGGGAGCTTCTTCGTGAGCCAGAGTGATCACATCAGCGAAAGGCTGATGAGACTTATTGTCGTAGAGGCGATATACCTTCTTAAAGCCCGGATTGGTGATCTTTTCCACGTTTTCACTGATTTTGATCTTCGGAATGATCTGATCGTTCTTTTCCATGGCAACCAGCTTGTACACGCCGCCGAAGACCGGAGTGCTTCTGGAGGTGATCAATCGTTCACCAACGCCGAAGCTGTCGATCTTGGCACCCTGACGGATCACGTCACGGATCAGGTATTCGTCGAAGGAGTTGGATGCTACGATTTTGGCATCGGAATGACCGGCATCGTCCAGCATCTTTCTTGCCTTCTTGGACAGATAAGCGATGTCACCGCTGTCGATACGGATCCCTTTCTTTGCCGGCTTGAATTCGTCAAAGATCTTAATGGCATTGGGAACACCGGATTTCAGCGTATTGTAGGTATCCACCAGCAGAGTGCAGTTGTTGGGATACAGTTCTGCATACTTGGAAAAGGCTTCGTATTCGTCATCGAAGGACTGTACCCAGCTGTGAGCCATGGTTCCCAGCGCCGGGATTCCATAGATTTCATCGGTCAGCGTGGTTGCAGTACCCACACAGCCACCCACATAGGCAGCTCGCGCACCTACGATAGCGGCAGTAGCCCCGTGGGCTCTTCTTGCCCCGAATTCCATCACTGCACGGCCTTCCGCAGCGCGAACGATGCGGTTTGCCTTGGTGGCAATCAAGCTCTGATGGTTCATGATCAACAGGATCATGGTTTCGATGAACTGCGCCTGGATCACGGGACCGCGAACGGTCAGCAGCGGTTCATTGGGGAATACGGGGGTTCCTTCCGGAATCGCCCATACGTCACATTCAAACTTGAAGTTCTTTAAGTATTCCAGGAAGTTTTCACTGAAGCACTTTTTACTGCGCAGATATTCAATGTCTTCCTCGGTAAATTTCAGATTCTGCAGATATTCGATGACCTGTTCCAGACCAGTGGCAATGGCAAACCCACCGCCATCGGGAACCTTACGGAAGAACATGTCGAAATACGCGATTTCGTCTCCCATTCCCTGCTCGAAATATCCGTTGGCCATGGTCAGTTCATAAAAGTCCGTGAGCATGGTCATATTCTTTCGTTCCATTTCGTTGAAAATCCTTTCTTTTAACGTACTGTCAAGACAGTAGTCACAACAGGTAATGCATCTATTTTACCATTATTCCCGGTCCTTGTGAACCCCCTAAAAAAATATACCAACTCAAAGAGTTGGTATATCGATTTCTTTAGAATTTATTGATTTGTTTTTTGCGCATCATTTCCTTGGCCTGTTCGATGGCTTCCTGGGTTTCCGCTTCCTTCTGATCAACGATCAGCTGGGCCGCTCTGGTCTCCGGACGCTTAAATCCATAGCCGAAGGTTTCATCGTAACGCATCACCATGATCAGTGCACCGGGGTCCACAGCGTAGGCTGCATGACGGACTTTAAAGATTTCCCGCTTGGAGCAGGCACAGATGATGATGTCTCTGTCCTTTCCGGTGTAAGGTCCCATAGCCTTGATCATAGTGGAGCCGCGTTCCGTTTCATCGGAAATAGCCTGGGCAACCTTGATCCCGTCGTCGCAGATCACCATGGCGATCTTACCGGAACCGGTACCTGCCACGATCTTATCCATGACGATGGTGCAGCAGACAGAGGCGATAACCCCATACAATACCGCATCAATGTTTCCGAAGACGAAGACACCGCAGCAGATGATACAGCCATCGATCATCAGAGAGATGCTTCCGATGGACATGTGAGGCTTCAGTTTGTGAATACTCATGATGATCAGGTCAGAGCCGCCGGTGGAAGAATCGCGGATATAGATCACTGCCAGACCAGCACCCATCAGTACCCCGGTATACAGAGCCGCCAGTAAAGGCTCCCCTTCGTACACCGGATATCTGACACAGATATAGTCGAAGACCCAAGCCTGAATGATCAGAGTACGCAGCGTACATAACAGGAAGGACCGACCCAGGATCTTATAGCTGATCAGGATCAGCGGAATATTCATCAGTAAAGAGAAGGTACCCATGGGGATCCCAAACAGGTGATTCAGCATCAGAGCGATACCGGAAACCCCGCCGGTGGCGAAGTTGGATCCGGAAGCGAATATGTAGATTCCGGCACCCATCAACAAACTCCCCAGAATATCCGAACCGATATCCATAAGGATCTTCTTTTTATTGAACTTCTTTTCTAAACTTGTCACAGACATCCCTCCACTTCCAAAGTATACATCTTTGGCTATTATTTTCAGATTGTTATATAACTATATAAAAAATTGTACCATTTCAATTTATTCAACAGTATTATATCACTGCTCGTCAAAAAAAGAAAGTGGGGAGAACCCCACTTTCTCAAATAT
>JAFOGM010000256.1 GCA_017386805.1 Bacillota bacterium | reverse complement strand
TAGGCGCTTTATCACCGTATTCTTCCTGCACTCGTTTTACCTTTTCTTCCAGAGGTGCGTGAACGAACACATTGAAGCAAGCCGGATGATCCTTCAGAATATAGTCTGCACAGTTACCCACGATGACGCAGGATTCTTTTTCCGCCAGATTCTGGATCAGTCGGGTCTTGGCCAGGTAGATCTGGTCCGGAACGGGACGTTCTTTGATCGGCATATATACTTCATAAAACGCGATCGGCGTTTTCTTTTCCACCCATTCTTCTACTGTTGCCTGAGGCAGTCCGCTTTCCTGAACCAGTAAATTAATGATTTCTTTGTCATAGAAGGCGATACCCAGTTCTTCAGCTAATTTCTGGCCAATCAAACGACCGCCGGAACCGTATTCTCTGCTGATTGTGATTACGTAATTTGCCATAATTTCACCCTCTTTTCTTGGAGCCTCTCTCCTGGATATTTTGTTACGTTTATAATAACACAATATTCTGTCAATTGCAACGTCCTCCCACCAGAAACCTTGGACAAATTCTAAGGTTTCATGGATCCCTGTCGGAATTTGTCGAAAAAAAATGCTTGCGGGAAGCCTTGATTCATTATATCATATATGTGTTATGCGGATTTCCCGTATACTACATGCGTTCGTAGCCCAGCTGGATAGAGCGTTGGACTCCGACTCCAAAGGCCGCAGGTTCGAATCCTGTCGGACGCACCAAAAAAGAGTACCACCATTACGGTCGGTACTCTTTTCATTTTTTGTTATTCCAGCTCGCCGATTTTTCCGCGAAGATTATTGGCAATCAGCTCCAGGGAGCTGTAAAATACGTCGCGGTCCTGCTCCGTAAGACCATCCCCGCCGGATTCCACCCAACGTTCGATCATTTAATCGATGCGGCGGGCCACTTCCTCCCCGCGCTGGGTCAGTCGGATTCGGGAACGGTACTTCTTCTCATCCGATACGATATATCCTTCTTCCAGCAGCGATGCCAGGGATCTGGATACCGCCGCCTTATCTTCCGCACAAAGCTGGCTCAATTGTGCTGCAGTCAGCCCTTCCGGATGACTGTGAAGGAAGAACAGGAACATGGCATGCGCTCCTTTCAGTCCGAATTCAGTCATTTCGAGGGACTTGATTTTCTGTATGTACTTGTAACAGACGGAAATCCCCGTCACGAATGCCTGAAAACGTTCCTGTTTCATCTTAGTCTCCAATTAGTCTCCAATGGTATTTCTTAATACGCCGATGCCTTCGATTTCACATTCGATCACATCGCCTTTTTTCATGAATCTGGGCGGTACGAAACCCATACCTACGCCGCCGGGAGTACCGGTAGCAATGATGGTCCCTGCCTTCAGAGTCATTCCCGCTGTCAGTTCTTCGATCATAAACGGAATGTCGGTGATCAGAAGGCTGGTGTTGCTGTCCTGACGCACTTCACCATTCAAACGGCTCATGATCTTCAGGTTGGCTGGATCGGGAAGGTCTTTCTTTGTCACGATGCAGGGACCCAGCGGTGTAAATCCATCCAAACTCTTTCCGAAGTACCACTGCTTATGGCGGGTCTGTAAATTTCTTGCGCTGACGTCATTCATGATGGTATAGCCCAGAATGTAATCGTAAGCATCTTCCCGTTTTACATTCTTTGCATCCTTACCGATGACCAATGCCAGTTCCACTTCGTAATCCAGACCTTCCACCAGTCCTTCGTATGCCGGAACGATGCCCTCCGGAGCGGTACATTCGTTGACGCGCTTTGCAAAGTATACAGCAAACTCTCTCTTCCCATCGAATTCCAGGGCCTTAAAACGGGCAGATTCCTCTGCATGGGCCATATAGTTGATCCCTAAGCATACGATATCCTGCGCCGGTCGGGGAATCGGCGCACAGAGGATCACATCTTCCACTCCAGCGCCTTCCGTACATTCAGCAACCTGCTTTTCCAGCAGTTCCCATTCCGCATCCTTCATTTTTTCGATCATTTCCTGAACGGATCTATATTCCATACCGAACTCACTCAGCGGATGGATGAACTTTCCTTCGCCATCGCCCACGCCAACCAGTTCTTTTCC
>JAFOGM010000255.1 GCA_017386805.1 Bacillota bacterium | reverse complement strand
GGTGCAGAAGGAACTGCAGATCCCTGCCATCGGCGGTAAGGACTCCATGTCCGGTACCTTCATGGACATCAGCGTTCCTCCCACACTGATCTCCTTCGCTGTGGGCGTGACCGATGCAAACCAGGTTCTGTCTCCGGAATTCAAGAAGGCAGGATCCAAGCTGGTTCTGGTAGAAACCAAGAAAGATGAAAGAGGAGTCATTGACTTCGTAGAATATAAGAAGAACATGGACAAGGTTCACGAACTGGCAAAGGCTGGTCAGATCCTGTCCGCAAACGTGATCGGTAAGGGCGGTCTGTTCATGGCAGCTGTGAAGATGGCTGTTGGTAACATGATCGGTGCGAAGCTGGAAGGCTTCACCAAGGAAGAACTGCTGAAGCCGCGTTATGGCGCACTGGTTCTGGAAATGGATGCATGTCCGGAAGGTTGGACCGTGGTTGGTGAAACCACCGAAGAAACTGTTATGGTTGCTGCTGGTGAAACCCTCTGCCTGTATGACGTTGTCAACAAGTACTGCGAACCTCTGGAAGGCGTATTCCCTGTGAAGACCGCTGGAAACGAAGAGTTCGAAGGAAAGACCATTGAAAAGATCAACTTCGCTGAAAGAAACGTGGCTAAGCCGGCCATCCTGACCGCAAAGCCCAAGGTGATCATCCCCACCTTCCCCGGTACCAACTGTGAAATGGACTCCAAGAGAGCCTTCGAAAGAGCTGGTGCTGACGCTGAGATCCTGATCCTGAGAAACCAGACTGGTGCTCAGCTGCACGAATCCATCGAACTGCTGGCTCAGAAGATCAAGGAAAGCCAGATCGTTATGATCCCCGGCGGCTTCTCCGGCGGTGACGAACCCGATGGTTCCGCGAAGTTCATTACTGCAGTCTTCAGAAACCCGGCGGTTTCCGAAGCTGTAGCTGACCTGTTAGATAACAGAGACGGTCTGATGCTGGGTATCTGTAACGGTTTCCAGGCGCTGATCAAGCTGGGTCTGGTACCCACCGGTAAGATCATCACCACCGATGACAACAGCCCCACTCTGACCTACAACAAGATCGGCCGTCACCAGTCCTGCCTGGTAAGAACCAGAATCGCTTCTGTGAAGTCTCCGTGGCTGGCTGGCTGTGAACTGGATCAGGTATTCAACATCCCTGTATCCCACGGTGAAGGCCGCTTCATCGCTGATGAAGAAACCCTGAAGGCACTGATCGCCAACGGTCAGGTTGCTACTCAGTATGTAGATATGAATGGCGAACCCACCATGGACATCGCCTACAACCCCAACTTCTCCGCAATGGCAATCGAAGGTATCACTTCTCCCGACGGACGCGTCTTCGGTAAGATGGGTCATTCCGAACGTATCGGAAAGAACCTGTACAAGAACATCCTGGGCGAAAAGGACATGCAGATCTTCGAATCCGGCGTGAAGTATTTCAAGTAAGAAAGGGAGGACCCAAACATGAAAGTAGCTATCATCATGGGCTCCAAGTCCGACTATCCTGTGGTTTCCAAGGCGGAAACCATCCTGAAGGAATTCGGAGTTGAGTTTGAAACCAGAATCATGTCGGCGCACAGAACGCCGAAGGTGACTGAGGCGTTTGCCGCAAACGCAGAAGCCAACGGCATCGAAGTTATCATCGCTGCTGCTGGTAAGGCTGCTCACCTGGCTGGCGTTTTAGCCGCAGGTACTGCGCTGCCGGTCATCGGGATCCCCATGAAGTCCAGCACTCTGGACGGTCTGGACTCCCTGTTATCCACGGTACAGATGCCCAAGGGCATCCCCGTGGCAACTGTTGCCGTAGACGGTGCTGAAAATGCAGCGCTGCTGGCAATTCAGATTTTAAGTGTCAAGTATGACTCTCTCAGAGAGGCAATGAAAGCATACAAAGCAAAAATGGAAGCCGATATCATCGCTCTGGATCAGGAATTCCAGGCAGATAAGTAAGGAGGACAAAAATGGATAACGAAAAGCTCACATACAAAGACGCCGGCGTCGATACCAAAGAAGGGGAACGTGCGGTTAGCTTAATGAAGGAACACGTAAAGAAGACCTTCAACCCCAACGTACTGACCGGTCTGGGCAGCTTCGGTTCTCTGTTCCGTCTTCCCTGCGAAGGCATGAAGGAACCGGTTCTGGTTGCTGGTACTGACGGTGTTGGTACTAAGCTGAAGATCGCTTTCCTGACCGACCGTCACGATACCGTTGGCCAGGACTGCGTAGCAATGTGCGTAAACGACGTACTGTGCCAGGGTGCAACCCCGCTGTTCTTCCTGGACTACATCGCTACCGGTAAGGTAACTGCAGAAAAGATCGCTGACATCGTTAAGGGCGTAGCTGACGGCTGCGTTTTAGGCCAGTGTGCTCTGGTTGGCGGTGAAACCGCTGAAATGCCGGACTTCTACGGCGAAGACGAATACGATATGGCTGGTTTCTGCGTAGGTCTGGTTGACAGAGAAAAGATGATCGACGGTTCCAAGATCGAAGAAGGAAACGTTGTGATCGGTATTCCGTCCTCCGGTATCCACTCCAACGGCTACTCTCTGGTTCGTAAGGTATTCTTCGACCGTCTGGGCCTGGATGTGAAGGATTATGTGGAAGAACTGGGCGAAACTGTTGGTGAAGCTCTGCTGAGACCCACCAAGATCTACACCAAGGCTGTGTTAGCTGTTCTGAACAAGATGGATGTCAACGGTATCATCCACATCACCGGCGGCGGCTTCTACGAAAACATTCCCAGAATCATTCCGGAAGGACTGGGCGTAGAAATCGACTACGGTACCTGGACCGTACCTCCCGTATTCAACTTCATCCAGAAGGCTGCCAAGGTTGAACTGGAAGACATGTGCTCCACCTTCAACATGGGTGTTGGTCTGATGATGATCGTTCCTGCTGATAAGGTGGAAGAATGCATGGGCTACCTGAAGGAAGCTGGCGAAGAACCCAACGTGATCGGTAGAATCGTAAAGGGCAATGGAGTGACCGTAAATGCGTAAAGTAAATATTTCCGTTCTGGTATCCGGCGGCGGAACCAATTTCCAGGCCGTCATCGATGCCATTGAACGAGGCGATATCCCCTGTGGTCAGATCGTCCAGGTGATTTCCAGTACCAGCAAGGCGTACTCCCTGGAACGTGCCAAGAACCACGGGATCAAGGCCAAGGTCATCGGTAAGGAAAACTATCCTGATATGTCCGATCGCACCGATGCGATCTTAGCGGCTCTGAAGGAAGAAGAAACCGACATGATCGTTCTGGCCGGATATATGAGCGTTTTGGATGCGCGTCTCATCGACGCGTATCGCGATCGCATCATCAATATCCACCCGTCTCTGATCCCCAAATACTGCGGTAAGGGCTTCTACGGACATCACGTTCATGAAGCAGTCCTGGCCGGCGGTGAAACCGAGAGCGGAGCAACCGTCCACTTCGTGGACGAAGGCGTGGACACCGGTAAGATCATTCTGCAGAGAACGGTTCCGGTGGAACCGGGCGATACGCCGGATACGCTGGCTGCCCGCGTTCTGAAAGTAGAACATACCATTCTGCCGCTGGCGGTAAAACAGCTGACAGAGCAACTGGCTAGTGAATTTTAACAGGAGGACATAATGGGCGGAGTATTTGGAGTCGTTTCCAGACAGGACTGCGTTATGGACCTGTTCTTCGGAACAGACTATCATTCCCATTTAGGAACAAAGAGAGGCGGTATGTGCGTCTACGATGTGAAGAAAGGCTTTGACAGAGCCATCCACAACATCGAAAACTCCCCGTTCCGTACAAAATTTGAAACCGAAATCGGTAAGATGAAGGGAAACCTGGGCATCGGAAGTTTATCTGACGGTGAACCTCAGCCCCTGACCATTTACAGTAAACAGGGCCACTATTCCATCGGGACTGTTGGCCGTATCAATAACAAAGAACAGCTGGTTCAGGAACTGATCGACAATGGTGCGCATCAGTTCATGTCCCAGAGCGGCGGCGACATCAACAACACCGAGCTGGTTGCTGCGCTGATCTCCACCGGTACCAGTCTGGTGGACGGGATCGTAAGAGCACAGAAGAAGATCGATGGATCCATGACCATTCTGGTCATGACCAACTACGGTATTTACGCTGCAAGAGACCTGGTGGGTCGTACCCCCCTGGTGATCGGTGAAAGAGAAGACGGCTACTGCGTAGCTTCCGAATCCTTCTCCTTCGCAAATCTGGGCTTCGAACCCTGCAAGGAACTGGGCCCCGGAGAAATCGTTCTGATGAAGCCGGACGGTCTGGAAACCGTCAGAGAACCGGGCGATAAGATGAAGGTTTGTACCTTCTTGTGGACCTACTTCGGTTATCCTCCGACAGTGTACGAAGGTAAGACCGTAGAAGCGGCCCGCTACAGAAACGGTGCAGCCATTGCGAGAAGAGACGAAGACCTCACCGGACAGGTGGACTACGTTGCCGGCGTTCCCGACAGCGGTATTCCTCACGCACTGGGTTATGCGCAGGAATCCAAGATCCCTTACGCTCGTCCGCTGATCAAGTACACCGTTACCTGGCCCAGAAGCTTTATGCCTCAGAACCAGAAGGCCAGAGAACTGATCGCAAAAATGAAGCTGATCCCCGTTCCTGAAGTGATTCAGGGTAAGAAGTTCGTCCTGGTGGATGACTCCATCGTTCGTGGAACCCAGCTGAAGGAAACCGTTGTCTATCTGAAGGACCACGGTGCAGATACCATCCACGTTCGTTCTGCTTGTCCGCCGATCATGTACGGCTGTAAGTATCTGAACTTCTCCAGATCCGTAAGCGATATGGATCTGATTGCCCGCCGCGTGATCGTGGAACTGGAAGGCGGCGACGTTGACGATGATATTCTGCAGGAATACGTGGATTGTTCCACCGAACGCCATGCAAACATGGTAGAACGCATTCGTGAAATCATGCAGTTCGACAGCTTAAAGTTCGCTGAACTGGAAGACTGTGTAGGTTCTGTAGGAATCGACAGCTGCAACTTATGTACTTATTGCTGGAACGGTAAAGAATAAAGGAGAAACACATGAGAGCATTAATCAGTGTATCTGATAAAACTGGCGTTATCGAATTTGCACAGCAGCTGGAAAAGCTGGGTGTGAAGGTTATTTCCACCGGCGGTACCGCTACTACCTTAGCAAATAACGGTGTTGACGTAATCGGTATTTCCGACGTGACCGGTTTCCCGGAATGTCTGGATGGCCGCGTTAAGACCTTACATCCCGCAGTACACGGCGGTATCCTGGCTATGAGAGAAAAGCCGGAACATATGCAGCAGATTGCAGATCTGGGTATCGAAACCATCGATATCGTTGCAATCAACCTGTATCCCTTCAAGGCTACCATCATGAAGGAAGGCGTTAGCTTAGAAGAATGTATCGAAAACATCGATATCGGCGGCCCCACCATGCTGCGTTCCGCTGCAAAGAACCACAAGGACGTGGTTGTTATCTGC
>JAFOGM010000254.1 GCA_017386805.1 Bacillota bacterium | reverse complement strand
GGAAGCATGACCGCATGACGATCCGGTCCCAGAATCTTTCTAAGATCCTTCCCACTGATTTCGTCCGTCCAGCGGTTCACCGTCCAGACCACCGGCTTTTTCCAGAGCTTCAGCCGGTGGATCATCTCATAGCCTTCCAATAATTTCGATGGCATGGGATCCACCACGGCCACGATCTGATCTATATCTTCCAATAGATACAACAAATCCCCTTCGTTCACCGAAGAAAAATCCACAAAGGCTACATCCCCCGGAAGGCTATACAACAGTTTTACTGCCCTTCCCCGTTCCAGAACAAACTCCGGCCAATGCTGTTCCGCACCGTCCGCTTCCGCCTTGCTGCGGTCATCCGGTGTCCGCAGGAGCCAATTGACCCCGCACTTCGGGTTCATGATCCTCTCCACATATCCCTCTCCATGAAGACAATTCCAATAAGACACCATCTGTCTTACCCGGAACCACCGGTCTGCACAGAGTTGATCAAACAAATTTCCTCTCCCCAGTTCCACCACCGTGATTTCCTCTCCTCCGGCACCGGTGATTGCCGCCAACTCCGTGGCCAACATGGCCGTGATAAACCCTGCTCCGGCCCCTTTGCTCACCGGAACGATTCCAATTCGTTTCATATGTTACCCCTTTTGTTTTGAAACTTCATATTTTTTCCTTTTTTTATAATAACACCCATTCCAGAATTTGTAAATACCGAATTGTATCCCAATCAAAAAGCTCCGCGCCAGCGGAGCTCTCACCTTCATTTGTATGTTCAATCCACATATTGTACTTTCAGAGAAATCTGTTCCGGCAGTTCTTCCAGCTGGGTCACTGCCACCTGCAGCGGGTAGGTCACTGCCTGGCCCAGGGCGCCTTCCGGATCCGGGTCCTTGAATTTCACATAGACCTCCAGCACCTTTGTTCCCTCTTCCTCCGTCAGCGTCATTTTATCGATCATGATCTCATACCCATCGGAAGCCTTCTCCCCACGGGTTGCCACCACATAAATTTTGTCATCCACCACGCAGGCCAACGCTCGTTCCAGCTTCCGATACTGGGGGATCACCTGGCTGACGATCTCGCCGGGGTATTCCGATTCGCTCAGCACCGTAAATTCCACATCCGTACCGTTGCCGCCCAGAAAGGCGAAACCACCGCCCACGGCCAGAGCCAGGGCAACCACCCCCATCACCAGCTTTTTATGATTCCGAATTTTATCCACGAAAAAACTCCCTCCTTTGAATACCGTTTGGTTCAGTGTATTCTCGGAGGGAGTTGTTTATTCGTAATTACTTCAGACCCTTAACAGCCTTTACCAGATCTTCTGCAGTCAGGCCGTACTTCGCCAGCAGTTCACCGGGCTTACCGGATTCGCCGAAGGTGTCCTGAACACCAACGATCTTCATCTTGGTGGGGCACTTCTGCGCCAGAACTTCAGCAACAGCGGAACCTAAACCACCGATCACGGTGTGTTCTTCTGCAGTTACGATAGCGCCGGTTTCTTCCGCAGCCTTCACGATGATTTCTTCATCCAGCGGCTTGATGGTGTGCATGTCGATCACGCGAACTTCGATGCCTTCTTCCTTCAGCATGTCAGCAGCCTTCAGAGCTTCGCCAACCATGATACCGGTAGCGATGATGGTTGCATCCTTACCGTCGCGAACCAGCAGACCCTTACCAACTTCTACTTCGATGTCATCTTCGTAGATGGGTTCTACAGCTGCACGACCCAGACGAACGTAAGCCGGACCATACATTTCGGAAACCTTCTTCAGCAGAGCCATTGCGGATGCACCGTCAGCGGGGTTTACAACAACCATGCCGGGGATGGAACGCATCAGAGCGATGTCTTCCACAACCTGGTGGGAAGCACCGTCTTCACCAACGGTCAGACCAGCGTGAGTAGCGCATACCTTTACGTTTGCATTGGTGTAAGCGATGGAGTTTCTGATGATTTCGAATGCACGGCCAGCAGCGAACATTGCAAAGGTGGATGCGAATACGACTTTACCGGACTGAGCCAGACCAGCAGCCATTGCATACAGATTCTGTTCTGCGATACCAGCGTTGAAGAAACGTTCCGGAGCAACTGCCTTGAATTCCTTGGTCATGGTAGAACCGGACAGGTCAGCGTCCATAACAACTGCATTCTTATTTGTAACGGCCAGTTCCTTCAGGAAATTACCGTATGCCTGTCTTGTAGCCATCTTAGCTGCCATTACCATTCACCTCCCAGTTCTTCTACCGCCTGCTTCGCCTGTTCGTCAGACGGAGCCTTACCATGCCAGCCAGCATTGTCTGTCATGAAGGATACACCGTAGCCCTTGTGGGTCTTAGCCAGGATCATGGTCGGACGACCCTTGCAAGCTCTTGCACGTTCGAACGCTTCCACGATTTCTTCCAGATTATGACCATCGATTTCGATCACGTTCCAGCCGAAGGCCTTGAACTTGTCATCGATGGGCTTTACATTCATAACGTCTTCGTTCTTACCGTCGATCTGCAGACCGTTCCAGTCAACGATAGCGCACAGGTTGTCCAGCTTATAGTGAGCAGCAGCCATTGCAGCTTCCCAAACCAGACCTTCCTGGATTTCACCGTCGCCCAGCAGGGTGTAGACTCTTCCGTCCTTACCGTCCAGCTTGTTTGCCATTGCCATACCTACAGCAACGCCAACACCCTGGCCCAGAGAACCGGTGGACATTTCGATACCCGGCAGCATCTTCATAGACGGATGGCCCTGCAGACGGCTTCCCAGCTTTCTCAGGGTCAGCAGCTCTTCCTTGGGGAAGTAGCCTCTTTCTGCCATAGCCGCATACTGCACAGGAGCAGCGTGGCCCTTGGACAGAACAAATTTATCGCGGTCTTCCTTCTTGGGATCCGCGGGATCAATGTTCATTTCATGGAAATACAATACAGTTACAATGTCAGATGCAGAAAGCGATCCACCCGGATGGCCCGATGCTGCAGCATGCACTTCTCGAATAATGTCAACCCTGATGTCAGCTGCTTTCTGCGCTAACAGCTCGTAATTAATTGCCATTTTTCTTCCTTCCTTTCGTTACAACGACTTTTAACATAAACAGCGGAATCGCTGCCATTCTCTTATATCTGCTCGGTTCCTGAATCAACCGGTACAGCCACTCCAATCCGTGTTTCTGGTAAAACTCCGGCGCTCTCTTCAGCGTTCCGGCCCAGACATCCAGGCTTCCGCCCACCCCGATGGCAGCCTTCACATTCACCAGTTCATCCCGATGCTTTCGGATAAACTTTTCCTGTTTCGGACTCCCTAAGGCAACCAGCAGGAGCTCCGCTCCGCTGGCGTTGATGTCCGCCACGATGGCCGCTTCGTCCTCCGGCTTGAAATAGCCGTCACGGGCGCCGCTCACCACCAGTCCCGGATGTTCCGCCATCTTCTTTTCCCCGGCAAGCTTCGCCACACTGACACCATTTCCTGCGTCGGGCTTACTTCCCAGAAAATACGCAGATCGTCCTTCCTTCGCCAATCTGGCCAAGGCAGCATCCGCAAAGTCGATCCCTGTCACGCGCTCATGCAGCGGCTTTCCCAGGAACTTCGATGCATATACCAGGCCGATCCCGTCGGGGATCACCAGCTCTGCCTCGCGGATCAGATCCGCCAGATCCTCATCCTTCGATGCATTCATAATGATTTCAGAATTCGGCGTTACGATCATGCTCACTCCCGGCTTCGCAATCAGCTCGTCGAAAATGGCCATGGCCTGCGTCCGGTCCACACGGTCGATGGGAATGTCCCAGATATGAATTTTTTCTCGTTCAATGGTCATAGAATTCCTCCCATAGATATTTGTATTATAACACAGTACTGGAAGCGTTTCCACTATGATTTTTTCAACGTTTCTTCCGGGAATGAACAATCGTTGTCTTTACTTTTACAGTGTTGTATGATAATATATTTTGATGGAAAACGCGTATTTTCAAGCGTTTCTACTTTTATCCTGTTTTTGATTGATACCTGTCAGGAGGTTTATATTATGAAAATTTGTGTAATCGGTCTGGGTTACATCGGTCTTCCCACCGCCAGCATGTTTGCTGACAACGGCAACTTCGTTATCGGTGTAGACAAGAACCCTGCTGTTATTGAAGCGCTGAGCCGCGGCGAAATCATCATTGAAGAAAACGGTCTTCCCGAGCTGGTAAAGAAGGTTGTGGGCGAAGGTAAGCTGGTTGCCAAGAGCGAACCGGAAGAAGCTGACGTCTTCATCATTTCCGTTCCGACTCCCATCACCGAAGACAAGAGATCCGATATGAAGTACGTGGAAGCTGCCACCGAAGGTCTGTTACCCTATCTGAAGAAGGGTGACCTGGTTATTCTGGAATCCACTTCTCCGGTTGGTACCGTGGATACTCTGATGGTTCCCATTCTGGAAAAGTCCGGTCTGAAGGCTGGCGTGGACTTCTATCTGGGCCACTCTCCGGAACGCGTGATTCCCGGCCAGATCCTGAACGAACTGGTGAACAATAATCGTATTGCCGGCGGTCTGACTCCGGAATGTGCGCACAAGATCACCGAACTGTACAAGTGCTTCGTAAAGGGCGAAATCTACGAAACCGATGCCCGTACTGCAGAACTGTGCAAGTTATCCGAAAACACCTTCCGCGATGTAAATATTGCGTTCGCCAACGAACTGGCAAAGATCTGCGAAAACCTGAACATCAACGTTTGGGAAGTGATCCGTCTCTGTAATAAGCATCCTCGCGTTAACATCCATCAGCCCGGCCCCGGTGTAGGCGGCCACTGCATCGCTGTTGACCCCTGGTTCATCGTAGAAAAGGAACCTTCTCTGGCGAACATCATCCATCTGGCTCGTACCACCAACGACTCTATGCCCACTCACGTTGCTGACCGCATCGCTGCGATCCTGGAAGGCGTGGAATCTCCCAAGGTAACCATCCTGGGCGTAACTTACAAGCCGGACGTAGACGATATGCGTGAAAGCCCGCTGATGCACCTGGATGAAATCCTGAAGGGCCGCGGCATGGAAGTTTCCTTATACGATCCGTTCGTTATGGGTAAGCCCGGAATCACCAACGATCTGATGGAAGCTGCTAAGGACAGCGACCTGCTGTTGCTGGGCGTACACCACAAGCAGTTCAAGGAACTGGACTTTGAAGCTCTGGGCCAGATCATGCGCCGCAAGAACTTCTTCGATACCAGAAACTTCGTAGACATGGAACCTGCTATGAACGCTGGCTTCAGCTGTACTCTGCTGGGTAAAAACTAAATTTGATACGAAAGCTCCGCTCGCGCGGAGCTTTTTCTTTTGTGACGGCCTGCGGCCGCACTGGCGGCATAGATTGCCGTACTTTTAAAAAACGTGACACTTTCAACCCTTTTGGGGACCGAAATAGTCACGTTTTTCTTTATTTCTTTGTATCCTTTCATATCGCATGACCAAATCACATGCTTTTTTATCTGATATGGTCACACACTCTTCCCCTATGGTCATGTATTCCTCTCGAACGGCCCCATTTTTTACTGAATTTTCCTCAATATCCATCGTCGTCGGCCTAAAACAGCAGCGCTTTTCAGGCCGAAGGCGGTTGCCGTGACTATTTGAGCGCAAAAACCTTGCGATTTGGTCACGCTTTTCAAATTTACGCCCTATCGGCGCCCCCAACCAAGCTGGAAATTTCTATTTTTTTACATTTTTCTGTTGAACCCTAGCGTCAAAAGAGGTAAAATATGGTAAATATCACTCGCAAATCGAAAGGGGTTTCTATGAGTCATGTAAAACAGTATTTGACGGAGGTGTTGGCCGCTATGGAGCGGCGATATCTTCGTAACAAGCGGGATTTAACGAGGATGCCGAAGGGGACGCTGTCAGTCAAGCGGTCGAAGTCCGGAAATCGCGCTTACCTGTATTTGTCCAATGGCGCGAAGGGG
>JAFOGM010000253.1 GCA_017386805.1 Bacillota bacterium | reverse complement strand
GCCGCCGAAGATCTGAGTTGCGCCGGAGAATGCCAGGTCAGTACCAGCGAAGGAAGTAGCGTGAGCTACTGCGATCAGAGTCATGATAGCCAGAACGCATTCGATCAGCATACCACCGTAAGCGATGGGCTTAGCGTCCTTTTCCTTATCCAGCTGCTTGGAGGTGGTACCGGAACCTACCAGAGAGTGGAAACCGGAGATCGCACCGCAAGCGATGGTGGTGAACAGAACGGGGAATACGGGAGTGGTGTTTCCTTCAGCGTTCAGCAGGGGCAGAGTGTCCATGGAGGGGTTACCCATGAATACGGACAGCGCAGCCAGAGCCAGCATAGCGTACAGCAGGAAGGAAGACAGGTAGTCACGAGGCTGCAGCAGGATCCAAACAGGAGCTACGGAAGCGATCATGATGTACAGACCAACGATCCACATCCAAGCGGTGGTGCTCAGCTGTACCGGGTAGAAGTTCAGACCGATAGCAACACAAGCAACGATACCCAGGACACCGATCACGGAAGCGATCTTCATGTCAACGCCCTTGCGGTATACAGCGAAACCGAAGATGATCGCCATAACGATGAACATCAGGGATACCATAGCAACCTGAGCGTTAGCAACGCCAGCAGCAGTCAGTTCGCCAGCTTCATCGAAAGTAACACCGAAGGTACCAGCAACGATCGCGGAGAACGCAGCTACTACCAGGATCAGGGTCAGATAAGCGAAGACTACGAACAGTCTCTTAGCTCTCAGGGACATGTTAGCGGAAATGATTTCACCGATGGACTTACCATTGTGACGAACGGATGCGAACAGAGCACCGAAGTCATGGGGTCCGCCGAAGAAAATACCCCCGATCAGGATCCACAGAACGCAAGCCAGCCAACCGAAACCGGTGGTAGCAGCGGTGATGGGACCAGTGATCGGACCAGCACCTGCGATGGAAGAGAAGTGGTGACCCATCAGCACGGGAGCCGGTGCGGGAACGTAGTCAACGTCGTCGCGAAGAGTGTGTGCAGGGGTAGCTTCGGTGCTTTCACCAACGCCCCACTGCTTGCAGAGCCAGCGGCCATAGAAGATGTAACCGCATACGAGGACTGCGATACCAATGAGCAGAAGTGTAATACCATTCATTGTGTATATCTCCTTTCAATTTTTATCTGGAACCGAGATTTTGTTCCAGAGTCTTTTTTATTCCCTTTCCTGCTGGATTAGAAAGGAATGTTTTTGTAGATGATTCCGTTGCTGCTATATGAAACTCCATCCAGCCATGGAGAGCCAGCCGATAGTATTTCTGGAAGCGGGTCTTTTTGATCAGCTTTTTCGCTTCCTCATCGATGGTGTCCGCCAGGACGACCAGACTTACAAAGGAGGACATGTGCTCCCGGTGCGGTTTGATCCGCGCCGTCCCTTCCTTCATGACCAGATCGATCTGTTTTTTCAGCGTTTTGGCATCCAGATGATCGGTCAGATAGAAATACGTATAATCGTAATTTTCCACTGCATTGAGTACGTGTTTTTTACTGATGAGATAATTTTCGTCTCTCAGATAAAATGTAGCCGTCGCTGGGAAGTACCCGCCCTCCACTGTCACGTCTCTTGCAATGTCATACTGGTGCGAATAGGCATCCAAAAGTTTATCCAATTGTTTTTGAAGATCATTGTTCATTTATAATTGTTTCCTTTCATCGCCATTTCGCAGAGTACT
>JAFOGM010000252.1 GCA_017386805.1 Bacillota bacterium | reverse complement strand
CGGAAAATGAGGAGTATAGTGTACAGTTTTGTTGATGATCATATATCACGGCTTATCAAACAACGCTCTGCGCTCGGTGGAGTGGCGCATCATGGCCCGCATGCCGTCGATGTCTTCGGTTTCCAGCATGGTTTTCAGTTCATTGAATTTGTTGAGGAAAAGATTCATTTGTTCCAGAAGGGCGGCTTTGTTGGCAACGAACAGTTCGCTCCACATTAAATCGTTGATTCTGGCGATGCGGGTCAGATCGCGGAAGGAGTCACCGGTGAACTTTTCCATGTGTTCTTTATCGTTACAAGTCATCAGGGTGATGGCAATGCAATGGGTCAGCTGGGAGAGGAAACCGATCATTTCGTCGTGTTCTTCCGGGGACAGGGTGGTCACGTTGGAGAAGCCCAGAAGGCGGCCCAATTCCATACAGGTTTCGATGGCATCGGGTGTATTTTTCTCCGTGGGAGTCACGATGTAGTTGGCTCCATTGAAAATCTTATCCGTGCTGTTTTCCACACCGGAGACTTCACGTCCGGCCATGGGATGGGCGGCGATGAATTCTACGTCCGGACGAAGCATCTCCTGGATCTTGTAAACGATGCTTCCTTTGACGCCCGTAACGTCGGTGATCAGAGCACCGCTTTTGAACAGATGCTGGTTCGTTTCGATCCATTCCACAAAAATATGCGGATAAAGGGCAAAGATCACCAGATCCGCCTCGCCGACGAGCCGTGGATCCACTTCCACAGAACCTTCATCGATCAAGCCTTCACGCAGAGCAAAGTCAATGGAGGACTGGCTTCGCGTGATGGCACTGATATGAAAGCCGAATCGTTTCAGGACCTTCGCATAGCTTCCGCCTAAAAGCCCCAGACCTACGATCAATATTTTTTTATTCACATTTACAATCATGTTGTTTTACCTCGATGCGTTCAAATCTCGACATGGGGAGCGAAGCTGCCTGCCACTTTCAGCTGGTCGCAGACCTCGCTGAGTTTGTCCATCATGTTGGAACCGTTCACGGTGTCCAGTGTATCGTCGATTTCGATGTAGAAATAGTATTGCCAGGAATGTTTTTTCAGAGGCCGGCTTCGAAGTGCGGTCATGTTATAGCCGTACTTACCGATGATGTTGATGGCCTTTGCTAAAGAACCGGCTTCGTGTTTGACGGTGAACATCAATACGGAGCTGGTCAGGGAAGGAGACGCTGCCTGTACTTTGGACAGTACTGCAAAGCGTGTGGTGTTTTCACCGCTTTTATTGATGTTGGATTCCAGAACCTTCAGACCGTAGATTTCTGCGGTTTCCAGGCTGGCAATAGCCCCAAAGGACTTGTCGTTGGTTTCTGCAACGATTCTGGCGGCAACTGCGGTATTGGTGGCTTCCTCGGACAGGAAGCCTCTCCCGTCGATATAGTCACGACACTGGGAAAGGGCCTGTACATGGCTTGTTACTTTCTTGATATCATCAATGGAAGCGCCGGGGATTCCCAGAAGATTCTGCTGGATTTTCAATTCATAGATGCCGTTGATATACAAGCTGCCGGAAAAGATCAGGTCGATGGTCTGTCCCACTTCACCGGCGTAACTGTTTTCGATGGGCAGTACAGCCACATCACATTCTCCGGTAACGACGGAATCGTAGGCAGACTTGAAGTCGCGGCAGGAGACGCGGTTGCCTTCGGGGAAGATCCGGCCTGCGGCAATGTGGGCGAAGGCGCCTTCTACACCGCTGTAGGCCACGTTCAGGCCGTTCTGCATCCGGTATTGATAGGCGCGGGAAACGGACATCAGATGTTTCAGATAGTCGATATAGTACCCTTTTAGGACAGGGTCTTCGATCAAAGCGGAGTTTTTCGCAATGACGGCAGTTTCTCTTTCCTGATCCAGGATCGGAAGGCCGTATTCTTTTTTGTGCTCATATACTAATTCGGCGGCCCGCATTCGTCTGACGAACAGCTCTGCCATCTGCGCATCCACTTCGTTGATGATGCGTCTTGCGTCTTCTAATTTACTGGCCATGGTCAGCCTTCCTTTCACAGTTTATCCGCGATATCGAGAATCAGGCGTTCGGTCTTTTCCCAGCCCAGACAGGGGTCGGTGATGGATTTACCGAAGGTGTGTTCACCCACGCTCTGAGCACCGTCTTCCAGGTAACTTTCAATCATCAGTCCCTTGACCAGCCCCTTGATGTCCGGGTTTTCGTTGCGGCTGTGGACGATGTCTTTTGCGATGCGGATCTGTTCCAGATATTGTTTTCCCGAGTTGTTGTGATTGGTGTCCACGATGACGGAGGGGTTAGCCACGTTGGCTTTCGCATAAAGTTCCTTCACCCGAAGAAGATCTTCGTAGTGGTAGTTGGAAGTGTTTCTTCCGGCAAAGTCGATGTAGCCGCGGAGGATCGCATGAGCGTGGGAATTTCCTTCACTGGTGACTTCCCAACCGCGGTAGATGAAGGTGTGGCTGGACTGGGCGGCAACAATGGAATTCATCATGACGCTGAGATCACCGCCGGTGGGATTCTTCATTCCCACGGGGATCCCCAGGCCGCTGGCGGTGAGACGATGCTGCTGGTTTTCCACGGAACGGGCTCCCACAGCAACGTAAGCCAGAAGGTCCGACAGGTAACGATGATTTTCGGGATACAGCATTTCATCAGCACAGGAGAAGTCGTAATCTCTCAAAGCGGCCAGATGCAGCTGGCGGATCGCTACGATCCCTTTGTACATATCCGGCTGAGATTCCGGATCCGGTTGGTGGAGCATTCCCTTATAGCCCTGGCCTGTGGTGCGGGGCTTGTTGGTGTAGACGCGGGGAATGATGATGATTTTGTCGGATACTTGATCTTCGATCCGACGCAGGCGGGAAATATATTCGAGAACCGGTTCGCTGTGGTCGGCGGAGCAGGGACCAATGATCAGCAGGAACTTGTCCGAGCGTCCTTCAAAGACGGCTTTGATGGCTTCGTCGCGCTGATTTTTTACTTGTTCCATGCGGTCTGTCAGGGGGAATTCTGCTTTTACATCCTTCGGGATCGGGAGTTTTCTGTGGAAGTTCATTTGCATTGTGTGTACCTCATTTCCGAAACGTTGTTGTTGTGTGAAAATAAAAAATCCGCCTCTCGCCGTGTTGGAAACACGACGAGCGCGGACTGTACGTTCTATGGAACCAAAGAGTCTAATCCTTGGAAATCACATAAGACGAGCAGCCCGTGGCGGTAAAGTAATAATAATAAAACTTACGATTCATCATGTCAGCTCCTCCTTTGTGATTTATTGTAATACACTTTAGCACTCCCCTTTGACAAAGTCAATGGGGTTTTTATCATTTTATTTCAGCAGATCGGTCAGATGGGCGATCCGTAAACCGGCTTCTGAAAGAAGCCTCGGCGCGTCGGCCATGCACTGTTCCAGGGTGATGGGACCGGTGGCAATGGACATCATATAGTCGATTCCACAGCTGTGAGCTGCTTCGTAGTCGCGGCCCAACGTTCCTGCCACGGCAATGACAGCCACATCCGGATTGACTTTCTTTGCTCGTTGGGTGACACCCTGAGGAACCTTCCCAAACAACGTCTGGTGGTCGATGGCACCTTCGCCGGTGATGACTAAATCTGCATCCTTCACCAAATCTTCAAAGCGAACCATGTCCAGGACGCTTTCGATTCCGGAACGGATCTCGGCACTGCAGAAGGCCATAAGGCCGAAGCCCAGACCACCGGCAGCTCCAGCACCGGGGAATTCAGCCAGGCTGCAATCCAAACTTTGACGGGGACCATAGGATACGTCGCGAAGGACGATGTCTGCATAATGGGCCAGAGCCGAATCCAATTCTTTTACCATGTCCGGAGTTGCACCCTTCTGAGGACCGTAGATGG
>JAFOGM010000251.1 GCA_017386805.1 Bacillota bacterium | reverse complement strand
TCTTCAGACCGGCGAAGAAGTAGAACCAGCCCACGAACTGGCAGCGGGCCACACCGGTTTGAAGAGCCAGAGCCGTTCCGTCCTCCTCCAGGAAGAGGGCGATGATGGGTTCCGCAAAGGGGATGGTGATCAGGGCAATCAGCAGAGCAAAGCCGCCAATCATCTTTACCGCCGTGCGGTAACCTTCCTTGACGCGGGCAAACTGGCCGGCGCCGATGTTCTGCGCGGTATAGGCCGACATGGCATTCCCCATGGCCAGCATAGGAACGAGGCAGAGGCTTTCGATGCGGGTTCCTGCGGAATAGCCGGCCAGCATCTCCGAGCCGAACATATTGACGGAGGACTGTACCAGCATCAGACCGATGGAGACGGTGGACTGCTGGAAGATGGAGGGCAGGGCGATGCGGGTCATGGTCTTCAGCTCGTTCACATCGTAGCAGGGGCGATTCACCGATGACGGATAGGACTTCAGCTCCTTCAGGAAGAGCACGAAGCTGGTCACAGCCGATACCCCCTGGGCAATCAGCGTCGCCCAGGCGACGCCTGCCACGCCGAGACCGAGAACACGGACCATCCAGATATCCAGGATCACGTTCAGTACCGAGGAGAAGATCAACAGGTACAGAGGGATCCGGGAGCGGCCCAGGGCGTTGAACTGGGAGGACAGGACGTTATACATGAACAGGAAGGGAAGCCCTAAAAAGTAGATGTTCAGATAGGTCTGAGCCTCTTCCATGATGTTTTCCGGTGTCTGAAGCCAGGTCATGATCCATTCGCTGGTCAGGAGACCGAAGGCTCCCAGAAGAATGGACAGTCCCAGAAAGGACAACAGGCTGGTGGAAATGGCCCGCTTCATCTTGTCGTAATCCCGTCGGCCGAAAGCTCGTCCTGTCAGAACGGAGGCGCCGATCCCGCCGCCGGTGGCGATGGAGATGAAGACGTAGGTCAGGGCATAAGAAGCGCCCACCGCTGCCAGGGCATCTTCGCCCACGTAGCGACCTACGATGATGGAGTCCACCATGTTATAAAATTGTTGAAATAAATTTCCCACAATCATGGGAAACGCCAGAACCCACATGGCGCGCATGGGGTTCTGGCGAATCAAATACTCTTTATCCATTTGTTATGATGCGATTACTTCTTTTCTTCGAAGGTTCCCCATACGATGGGTTCGCCGCCAACAACCATGATCTGGCCCTTAGCGATAACGGTGTCGATCACCAGGTCTTCGGACAGCAGTACGAAGTCAGCGTCCTTACCTACAGCGATGCGGCCCTTGTTAGCCAGCTTCAGAGCGTCTGCCGGGTTGGAGGTGATGGTCTTGATCGCGATTTCCAGAGGAATGTTGGTTCTTTCCACGCATTCCTTGACTTCCTTCAGCAGGCAGCTTGCCTTACCTACGCCGATGCCCAGGTATTCGCCTTCCTTGGAGAAGATGGGTAAGCTTCCCTGACCGTCGGAGGAGATGGTCATCAGGCCATCGTTTACACCGGCATCCAGCATTCTCTTGATACCGTTGCATACGCGAACTTCGTCGCAGATGGTTTCCCAGTAATCGATGTCTTCATTACCGGTGAAGTCTACGTAACCGCCTCTCTTCGCGTATTCGATGGACTTCTGGAACAGCATTTCGTTTCTGTTTACGTGAGTGGGCAGGAACTGGGTGATGGGAATTTCGGTTTCGTCTACCATACGTTCGATCAGGTCCATGCAGCGTTCGCTGTCGCCCAGATGGATGTTGATGATACCAGCCTTACCGGACAGCATACCGCCAACACGGATGTCGGATACGATTCTTGCCATTTCTTCGAAGGTGGGCTGAGAGGAACGGTGGTCGGACATTGCGATTTCACCAACACCGATGACCTTGTCGATCATCATGATGTCCTTCATCAGGCTGTCGGTCAGGGTGTGAACGGGAACCTGATAGGAACCGCTGTAGATGTAAGTGGAAACACCTTCTTCTTCCAGAGCGTGAGCCTTGGCAACCAGAGCGCACATGTCGCGGCCGATGCCGTCGGTGCCGATGCAGCCAACAACGGTGGTGATACCGTAGCGGGTCAGACCGGACAGGGTAGCTTCCGGAGTTCTGGTCTTGAAGCCGCCTTCGCCGCCGCCGCCGGTGATATGTTCATGGCTGTCGATGAAACCGGGGGTCAGGACCTTACCGGTACCGTCGATCACTTCTACTGCAACGTTACCGTTCAGTTCAATGGTATCTTCGATGGCGCAGATTTTGTCTGCAGCAATCAGAACGTCCTTTACGCCCAGCTTTTCAGGAGCGTAGACAGTTGCGCCTTTGATCAGTTTTAACATTGGGTCATCCTCCATGTTTGATGAGGCAGGGGCCTCGTTAGAAATATCCTTGGTTGTGTTATGACTACATGCGGTACAGATCGTCGCGGAGCGCTCTCAGCTTCTTGATCAGCTTGTTTAAGTTGCCGATGCGGACGAGAACGTTGCCGGAATTGGATTCACGGTACAGCATGATGGAGTTCAGCATTGCATTCAGTTCATCGCAGACTGCACGGGTATCCTTTTCGAAGGTTTCGATCAGCTTTCCGATTTCGCCGGTCAGGAGAGCTTCGTAGCTTTCCATCATAGCCTTTTCCACGGCCTTGGAACCCATGTCCAGAGCACCGGGCAGGGTGTTCTGGATGAAGTCCTGAACGCGTTCCTTATGCATGTCGGAAGGAGCGTCGCCTTCGGTCATAGCCACTTCGGAAATGGGGTAGTGGTAATCCATGGCGAACAGTCTGGTGATGGTTTCGGACAGTTCCTGCTTCAGTTCGTTGGCACGAACGAATAACAGGTCGGAAGTCTTCTGGATGATGGTTTCTACGGAAGTCAGCTGCTGACTGTAGAGACGGGTCAGCTGCTGAGTCAGAGCAACGTCATCGGTAAAATCGAAGAATTCGGAGCGTTCTTCGTACTGGCCGCGCAGGGTATCCATCATCTTCAGGCCCTTTTCTTCCAGTTCCTTGGCGTCTTCAATGCTGTTCTTCTGCAGTTCATTGAAGGCGTTGTTCAGACGGCTGAAGCGGCTGTGGAACAGGGAAGGAGGAGATTTCAGAGCAGACCAGTACAGTTCCAGCTGACCCAGGGAAGCGTTGATCAGGTTGATCAGCTTCTTACGAGCGGATTCTTCCAGGATCTGACGCACTTCGGAAGCGGCGTCACCGGTGAGCTTTGCCTTCAGTTCGTCCAGACCGATGCCCTTTCTTGCGCTGACGGGGTAGATCTTCACTTCGTCTACTTCCATCAGGTCGGACAGCAGCTTCTGGCAGTAATACAGGTAAGAGGACAGTTCTTCTTCATCTACTACGTCGATCTTGTTTACGGCGAAGTAGAACTTACCGGCATATTCTCTGGCATTGCGCAGGAATTCGATTTCGATTTCGTTGATGGGGCTGTCCACAGACAGGGTGAAGATAACAGCGTCACTTTCCTTTACGAAGGAGTACGCAGCTTCGGAGTTGTGCTTGTGGATGGAGCCTACACCCGGGGTGTCCACGAAGGTCAGACCTTCCTTCAGGAAGTCGGACGGAGTGGTCATGGATACGTGGCTTACGCCCAGTACGTTATCCGGGTTTTTCTGTTCGCTGATGTATTCGCCCATGGTTTCCAGAGTGGTGGGCTGTACGCGGCCATTCTTGAAGTGAACCTGAGCGGAGGGTTCGCCGTAGGTGATCAGGGTAACGGCAGCGGTGATGGGGATGATGCCTGTGGGCAGGATATCGGTACCCAGCAGAGAGTTGACCAGGGTGGACTTACCACGCTTGAACTGACCGATGACAGCAACTGTCATGTGATGGTTTTCCAGCTTATCGCGCAGGATGTTGACCTGTTCTTCTTCTGCGTTGCAAAGTTCCGACGCACCCAGCATGATCCCGGCTGTGTATACTTTACTTAAGATAGAAGATGCCATATATACCTCCTGTGATTTATTTGTTTACATACAGATTAATAATACCACAAAAGGCAAGGGACTTAAACAGAAATAATGAGATATATCCATTGAAAAACTAAGGTTTTTACAAAAAATGACCGAAGGAGTTCTCCGGTCATTGGGATCAAAGATAGGGCCGCATATCACAGGCCAGCTGTTCCTCCAGATGGATCAACCGTTTGGTGATTCGTTTGGAAGTCTCGTCCGCCGCTTTGTACTGATTTAGATAGCGGGTCAAAGATTTTACACCCATGTTGGCTCCGTCGGTCATTAGATCTGCAATGGTCTTATCGGAATCGTCCATCATCATTTTCATATTGGTCTTCATCCAGGACATGGTTTCGGCCATCATAGCGGGATCCTTTCCTTCATCGTCATAACGGGTCAGAAGCAAATGGAGTTCGCTGTCCAGCTTGATGTGATCGTCTTTGCATTTTGTGAGGCACTGCTTCAGTTTTTCTTCTTTCACAGAGTCCAGAACATCGTCGATGGATTTCACACCCATTTTGACTCCGGCGTCACATTCTCTCAACAACTTAATCGTATCCTGTTCAATCATTTTGGTACCTTCTTTCTTTTTTCATTAGTATGGCCACAAAGAAAAGAAAAAACCCGCAGATCCGGAAAAATGGATTCTGCGGGTTTTGGCATCCCCGAGAGGATTCGAACCTCCGACGCACGGTTTAGGAAACCGACGCTCTATCCCCTGAGCTACGAGGATACGGCAAAGCGGCGAAAGCCGCGGAGAGGCAGGCCGCAAGGCGGCTGCCGGTTGATTATAACAGGCCTTTTACGAATAAAAGGATGGGGTTGGCGTTATATAAGATTTTGGCCACCTGAGATTGTTCGATGGCATCGGTGAAGAAGGTGGTGTCGGCGAAGTTGCTGATGGGTACCATGAGGGCCATGAGCACCAGGACCAGAAGGGCGCCTTTCAGAATACCGAAAGCGAAGCCCAGGACACCGTCTACAAAGCCGGTAAAGCCTTCATTTTTTGACTTGCTGAAGAGCTGGATCAGGATCCAGAAAATCAGTTTGATTCCGGCTACGATGATGACCAGGCTGATGATGCTGAAGAACAGGTTGGTGATGGTATCGGCCAGGGATTCCGTCAGGGTTTCAGAAGCGGCGATAAAGGCACGAGCCAGTACATCCGGAATGTTTTCAAAGGTTTCTGTGATGGCAGACCCAGCAGCAGCATCCAGGCGGCTTCCTACAGCATCTTTCATGGAGAAATAATAATTTGTATGTTCGATCAAAAAGGCCTTCAGCTGAGGATACCAGATGAAGCCAAGGACGATCGATAAGATCCAGCCCACGGCGTGAAGGAAGGTCTTCACAAAGCCGGAGATGAATCCGAACACCGCCGATAATCCTACGATCACGGCAATGGCAATGTCCATCCACATAGGTCTAATCTCCTTTATCGTTGAATATAGATATCTTACCAAGATATGCAGAAAAACTCAAGGGAAACATCAGGAGGGGAAACCATGGATTATGTGAAATATTCCAGGGCAGTGATCGTTCTGGAAGAAAAAGACCGGGAATTTGCAGACAAGCCCGGAACGGAGATGAAGGGCTATCTTCGCGTGGAGACGGGGAACAACCGGGGAGCCATCCGCTGTGTGATCCAGAACATCAAGTATTATCCCCGCAGTGAATACACCTACCAGCTGATCCTCTTTGGAAAGCGAAAAGAGAAAACCATACACAGGATCTTAGGGACGATCCCGGTGAGCCGATACGGAGCAGGAGAGGTATATCTGCGGTTTCATCCCCAGGATGTGGACGGGGAGGGCAACGACTATGGCTGTTACACCACGGCCATTGTGGCAGCAGTCTCCGCAAAAAACCGGAAGGAACCGCTCCATCCCGTTCTGGTGGGACAGACCGGTCACGAAGCGGCGGGAGCCGCGGCTTTATCCCTGGAGCCGGAGCGGGGATTGCCGCAGGAAGCCGGGAGGAAAATCCGAAGAACATATAATCAGTATTATGCGGATCACATCAAGCATGTGTGTGAATATTTCTGGGATATGCGAAGAGATGATCTGCATGCAGATCCTTTCGACAGGGATGACGATGACGCTGCAGATGAGTTGACAGAAGCTAAATGGATCCGGATCGATGATCCCACAGCCATGTTTTTAGTGTCGCCGGGAGGTCGGTATTTTGCAGAACGCTGCGGGTATTTTCTTTTAGGGAAACGGGAAGAGATTTACTACGTGGCGGTTCCGGGACGAAACTGCAGCGAGGATCAGCCGGATGGCGGAGAATCCGGATTCCAACGATGGAAGGCGGGATATTGGATTGCTGCCATCGATGGGGAGAACGGAGAAATCTTTTCCATGGTTGACCGTTGAAATGACGAAAAAACACGAAATAATCATTGTAACGCAGAGGGAAATATGATAAGATAATACGGATAGTCAGAAACATTAAGGAAGAGATCGTATGGAAGAAGTGCTGCTGGAACAACAGTCCGAACATCGGTTTATGGAAGAAGCCATTGCAGAGGCCCGAAAGGCGCTGGAGCTGATGGAAGTCCCTGTGGGGGCGGTCATCGTTCGCGATGGAATCATCGTTGGAAGGGGTCACAACCTGACCGAGACGTCCAAAGACCCTACAGCTCACGCAGAGATCATTGCCATCCGCGAAGCGGCCAAAACCCTGGGCGGCTGGAGACTGATCGGCTGTAAAATGTACGTGACCACGGAACCCTGTTCCATGTGTGCCGGAGCCATCGTTCTTTCGCGGATCCCCGAACTGTTCATCGGTACGATGAATCCTAAGGCAGGGGCCTGCGGATCCCTTTATAATATCGTTTCCGACAGTCGACTGAACCACAGGGTCCAAGTGACCACAGGCGTTATGGAAGACACGTGTCGCCAAATGATGCAGGAATTTTTCCGGAGACTGAAGGCGACCAGAGAAGATAAATAACGAACCACGGAGGAAAAGAAAAGAAATGAAAAGTATGAAGAGAGCGGCTGCTGTACTGGCGCTGATGATGACTCTGCTGATGGCTGTAAGTTCTTTCACTTACGCATCCGGCCTGGAACTGACCAAGATCACCCCCACCGACGGTGAAACCGGTAAGCAGGTCTCCAACATGGCGATCAAGATGACCTTCAGTGCAGAAATGGCTACCGAAGAAAACGTAAAGGCCAATGAAAAGAACTTTGTCATCACAGGCGCAGATGGAAAGAAAGTACCGTTCTATCCTGTATATGACGCAGAAAAGTATCCCAACGATATTTGGCTGATCCTGGAAGCTGACCTGGCTTCTGACACCGAATACACCGTGACCATCAAGGGCGATCTGAAGTCCGTGGACGGTCAGACTCTGGGCGAAGATATCACTTCCACCTTCTTCACCAGAAACACCAAGACCGACAGCAACGTATCCATGCTGCTGACCTTCGGTATGATGGGTGTTATGTTCTACTCCACTTCCAAGATGACCAAGAAGGCGACCGAAAAGCAGAAGGAAGTTCAGGGCGATCCGGAAATGGAACTGAACCCCTACAAGATCGCAAAGGAAAAGAACATTTCCGTGCAGGAAGCTGTAACCATCGTGGAAAAGGAAAAGGCTAAGGTGGAAAAGGCTTCTAAGAAGAAGGCTGAAAAGGAAGCGAAGAAAGCAGAAGAATCCTACGACGATACTCCCACCTTCGACTACGAAGAAGAATTAGGTCCCAACACCTATGCAGTAAAGGCTCGTGCTTCCGTAAAGGAAACCGGTCACCACATTCCTAAGGCTGTAACCCGCAGAATCAAGGAAAAGAAAGAAGCGGAACGTCTGGCTGAAGAACGCAGAAAGGCCAACAGCGCAGGAAAGAAAAAGAAGAAGTAAATAACTGAAATAAAAAGAGAACCTTTCGAATTTCGAAAGGTTCTTTTTTTAAGCTTTTTTATGAAATTACTTCTTCCAGCTGGACTTCAGGCCAACGATCTGGTTGAATACCTTGTGGTCGTCGGTGGACAGCTTGGAGTCAGCGATGTAATAACCCTGACGGAAGAACTGATAGCGGTCGCCGGGCTTCGCATCCTTGATGGACGGTTCAGCGTAAGCTTCCTTTACAGTTACGGAAGCAGGGTTCAGCTGGTTCTTACCTTCTTCGTCGGGCAGCATCAGATAATCGTACTGACGTACGGTGATCTTTTCTGCGGTCTTTGCGTCTACCCAGTGGATGGTACCCTTGACCTTACGGCCTTCGAAACCGGAACCGCTCTTGGTTTCGGGATCGTAGGTGCAGTGCAGTTCAATAACGTTGCCTTCTTCATCCTTTACAACATCGTTGCAGGTCAGGAAGTATGCACCCTTGAAACGAACTTCGTTACCGGGGAACAGACGGAAGTACTTCTTCACGGGAACTTCCATGAAGTCATCGCGTTCTACCCACAGTTCTCTGGAGAAGGGAACGGTACGTTCGCCCATTTCTTCGTTTTCACGGTTGTTTTCCATAACCATCATTTCGGTCTGGTCTTCCGGATAGTTGGTTACGATAACCTTCAGAGGATCCAGGATTACGTTTCTGCTTTCCACCTTGGTCTTCAGGTCTTCACGAACGCAGTGTTCCAGCAGGCTGACTTCAACCATGGAGTTTGCTTTCGCTACGCCGATGCGTTCGCAGAAGTCGCGGATCGCTTCGGGAGTGTAACCTCTTCTTCTCAGACCGGCGATGGTGGGCATTCTGGGATCGTCCCAATCTTCTACCACTTCGTCGTCAACCAGCGCCTTCAGATAACGCTTGGACATAACGGTGTTGGTCAGGTTCAGTCTTGCGAACTCGATCTGTCTCGGTGCGTTGGGCCAGTTCAGTTCCTGCAGTACCCAGTCGTACAGCGGACGGTGGTCTTCGAATTCCAGAGTACAGATGGAGTGGGTGATGCCTTCGATGGCGTCTTCGATGGGGTGTGCGAAGTCGTACATCGGGTAGATGCACCACTTGTCACCGGTGTTGTGGTGAGTTGCATGAGCAATTCGATAGATAACGGGGTCTCTCATGTTGATGTTGGGAGAGGACATGTCGATCTTCGCTCTCAGTACCTTTTCACCATCAGCGTATTTACCAGCCTTCATTTCTTCGAATAAAGCCAGGTTTTCTTCTACGGTTCTGTTTCTGTAGGGGCTTTCCTTACCGGGTTCGGTCAGAGTTCCGCGGTGAGCCTTGATCTCTTCTGCATTCAGATCGCAGACGAAGGCCTTACCCTTCTTGATCAGTTCTACAGCACATTCGTACATCTTATCGAAATAGTCAGATGCGTAGAATAAGTTGTCCCACTGGAATCCCAGCCACTTTACGTCAGCTTCGATGGAGTCAACATATTCGGTATCTTCCTTGACGGGATTGGTATCATCGTAGCGGAGATTGCACTTACCGCCGTATTTCTGGGCTGTGGTGAAATTCAAGCAGATGGACTTTGCATGTCCGATGTGCAGATAACCATTGGGCTCCGGCGGGAAACGGGTATGAACTCTGGTACCGTAAACCTGCTGTTCCAGATCCTTGTCAATCATGTTGTGGATAAAATTATTGGCCGCCACTGTGGTTTCAGTTTCTACTGCAGCGTCGTTCAGTTTCATGTCTTTCAGGTCTGCCATTACGCCAACCTCCTTCTTAAACATATATTTTCGCGGCGTCGTCGTAACATTTTACGACCTGGACACACACGTACAGTCTATTATAACTCATGGACAGCCTCTCTGTCACCGCTATTTTTTAAGGTTTTTACAAAAATATGCTTTTTTTATGAAAGAATTTGCTGACGTAAAATTTTAGCTTTTCCAACAATAAGCGAGAAAAATTTCGGTTTTCGTCGGAAATTTTTCTATTCTTTCTTGATTTCCTTAATTCCTTTTGCTATTATGGGAGTAATTAAGAAATATCTCTTTCAAAAAAAGAAATTATAAAAAAATATAAGGCGGTGTCCCATGGATATTATTGACGTAAAAATCTTAGAAGTCTTACAGGCCAACTCCAGAGTGTCCATCTCTGAACTGAGTAAAAAAGTAAATCTGTCCCTTTCCGCTGTCAGCGAACGTCTGAAGAAGCTGGAAAGCTCCAACGTAATTGAAAAGTATACTGTGATCCTGAATTCTCAGGCGCTGGATAAGGAACTGTCCGTGATCATGAACATTTCCCTGGAAAATCCTCATATGACCAGCGACTTCCTAAACTTCGTCCGCACCGAAGACGAAATCCTGGAATGTCACTACGTTACTGGTGAATACGACTACGTTCTGAAGATCACCACCAGAAACACAGCGACTCTGGAACTTCTGATGAACCGCATCAAGGGGATCTCCGGGATCAAGCGTACACAGACCAACGTGGTTCTGTCCAGCGTAAAGCACATGTACAGCGTATCCCCCACACCCAACAAATAGTTCAAACAGTCCATAGAGCCCCGCCCGATCCGAGCGGGGCTTTTCAGTGAGAGTACCAATGAAAAAAGAAAGCATTTACACAAAAAACATTATTCTGATTCTGGCAGCCAGCTTTTTCTTCATGTTTGCACCTATGCTGACCACCCCGCTGATTGCCGGATACGCAGAGCAGCTGGGAGCCGGCGCCCTTTTAATGGGGATGATCGGCGGTCTGATGAACCTCTGCTCCCTGTTCTGCCGTCCCTTTGCAGGGAATCTGGCAGACATCATCAGTAAATATCGACTGACCACCATCGGGTCGTCTCTGTCTTGTCTGGCGCTTGTGATCTACATTCTGGCACCCAGTTCCAACTGGATCATTCTCGGAAGATTGATTCACGGCGTGGGCTATTCCTTCTGCTCCGTCTGCATGTCCACCTGGATGTCCAACATGCTTCCTCTGGACAAAGTAGGGACGGGAATGGGCCTCTACGGAACCATGAACGCGCTGGGGATGGCAATCGCACCTTCCGTAGGGATCGCTCTTTACCAGCAGTTCGGCTATCGGGCGTCCTTCCTCTTCGCTCTGGCGGCAACCATTCTGATCATCGTCATCATTCAGTTTATCAGCGACAAGGGAGAACCGAAGCGCAAGCTGAGAAGCGACGCCGCAGGCGGCACGGCTGCC